>JALXDB010000417.1 GCA_026990615.1 Spirochaetota bacterium | reverse complement strand
ATTTTAGACAGAGTAATAATAATTATTGTAATAATAATTATTAAGCGTAATAAAAATCAATATTTTTAAGTTGTGATTTTGATAAACTAAAAAGTTATGGAGGAAAGTATGGATCCTTCCATCAGGATCATTGAGGAGATAGATCCTAAATCGCCAATACTGGTTGCAACATGGCCTGGAATGGGAAATGTGGCCTACGGAGCTGGGTTGTACATAAAGGAAAATCTTCCAAACTACAAGTTTGCAGAGATAGAACCTGAATATTTTTTCTACAGAACAGGTGTACAAATAAACGGTGGTATAGTAGAAATCCCCCAGATGCCCAAAAACGAGTTTTTCTATCATAAAAATCAGTATGGACCGCATGATCTTATTCTTTTCATAGGGGAATCACAGCCCGTTATAGAAAAGGAGTATGGGCTTGCCAAGCTGGTGGTGGACGTAGCCGAGAGGTATCATATCAGTGAAATAATTACATTTGCAGCTACCCCGATGAATATAACGCACAGATCTGTTCCCGGGGTTTGGGCGGTATCCACATCTCCCGAAAACCTTAAAGTTCTTCCGAGCTACGGGGTAAAAATCATGGTATCGGGTCATATAGGCGGCCTTAACGGACTTTTGCTCGGTGTGGGTAAGGAAAGAGGCCTTAAAGGGACATGCTTTTTGGGTGAAATACCCTTCTATACTGTAAAAATAGAAAATCCAAAGACATCTCTTGCAATCCTTAAGGTATTTATAAAATACTCGGGAATAAGTTTTGACCTTGACAAGCTGGTTCAGATGTCAAAGTACGTAGAGGAGGAGATAGATAAGGTTAGCAAAACTACAAAGCAGACCCTCTTTGGAGAGGACCTGCCTGCAGAAGAAATAGAGGAGGAGGTAGAGGAACCCCAGGAGTCAGATAGCGATCGGATACCGCCTGAAATACGAAATAAAATTGAGTATATGTTTGAACTGGCATCAAAAGATATTTCAATGGCCGGGGAACTAAAGAAAGAACTGGATAAATGGGGTCTCTTTCAGGAGTACGAGGATAGATTTTTAGATCTTTTTGGAAAAAAAAGAATGTAGGCGATAGATATGGGCCTGTTTAAAAAGAAAAAGGAGAATAAAATCAAAGGGAAAGAGAATTTACCAACCACTATTTTTTTAAATCCAACTTTAAAGGTGTTGGAGGGATTCAAGGAAGATTTAAACTCCGATGAGCCTATCGTAAGACTTACCAAATATTTAAGGGAAAGATTTGGCGTGCATAAGGGCGACTATGTTACCCTTAAAAAGGATGGTATGACCGTTAAGGCAAAGGTTGAGGTGTCATCGGCAGCCGACGGCAATAGTATTGTTTGCCGGCTTAACAGAAAGGCAAGAGATATATTAAATGCAAGAATTGGAGATGAGATAGAAATTATCCCTCCGGAAACAATCATTCTGTTAATTGATACTTCGGGAAGTATGGGAGATTATCTTTCTGGTATGATTAAGATGGATGCCGCTAAAGATGCCATGAAAGAGTTTATAAGAAGCAAATTTTTAATGAACCAGGGTGATAAAGTTGGTATCGTAAGTTTTGGAGAGTTTGCATCGGTGGTGGAAAGGCCTTCTGTAAATTATGAGAATCTGGAAAACAGGGCATATTCTCTGGTTCCCAATGGAGCCACTGCAATGTACGAGGGAATGAGTCTCGCCATAGATCTTCTTTCTCCCCTTGAAGGGGCGAAGAGAATCGTAATGCTAACCGATGGGATTCCGACAACAACTGGAAGGCTTGCTATTATAACACTGGCAAAAAAGGCAGCACAGAAAGGCATAGTTATAGATACTGTTGGTGTTGGTTCTCCTTTTGATTTAATGGGCTATGACGAGAGGCTTCTAATAAGAATTGCAGAAATTACAGGTGGTACTTTTAGAAGAGTAATAGATATCCAGCAGCTACCAGGGCAGTTTATTGAACTGGCCGAGACCAAAAACTACAGCTACCTCTTACCGGATTCAGATAAATCCTGATCACTATTTCCCTCTGTATTTAATCCCGTATTTAATTAAGTAATAATAAATAATCCATTTATGCCGATAAATTTGTAAAAGATTTTTACTGGAGGCTAAATGTGAAAGTTGAGATTTCCTATACAAATGGCAATGAGATTTTTATGAAATTTGAAGGCAATATTTTTACTGAGAACCTTCAAGAGTTAAAAAAGGCCCTGGATATAGTTTTAGACACCGATGTGGATGGAGCCGTGATAGATCTTGCAAGCGTGAATGCAATTACATCTTTTGGTTTAAAAGAACTGATGTTATTTGAAAAAAAGATGATGGAAATGGGGAAAAGTGTAAAATACCTGAATGCCACACATATTGTGTCTGAGCTTTTTAAAATTGCAAAAAAGGTATACGCATAGGGTAGTTGATTAGAAATGTCCAATAACGAAGACCGCCAGCAAAAGGACAGGAGAAGATTTATAAGACATCCACTGGCATATCCCATAAAAACTTTTGTGGAAGGCAAAGAGAATATTCAGGTATTGAGTGAGTCTGAAAATATTGGGGAGGGCGGCATACTATTTAAAAGTGAGAAACGGATAGAGAAAGGAACAAAGGTTAAGGTTGAGGTGGATGTTGAGGGAAGAAAGATTAAAACCGAGGGAGTAGTTGTAAGATGTGAGGAGGATAAAGACGGAAGATACAACATAGCTGTTTCATTTTTTTCACCGCAGGAAACTCTAAAGGTGAGGATGATGGAACAGATAGTTAGAATTGAACTCTTCAAAGAAAGGCTTGAACGTCGCTACAAAGTAAAGCTGGATTTTTCATGTGTGGCCAAAGAGTGGATTCGAAGGTATTCGAAAGCATTTGCCAAAAGATACAGGTAAGAAATAGAGGAGGCATTTTAATGAAATCTTTACTAAAATACTTGATAAAATATTCAACAATAGTTTTTGTAATTCTGCTGGCTCTGCCATTATGGTTGTTTGCTGACAATGAAGAGTACACAAAACTCGAAACTCTTTACAACGATTTTTTGATTATGCCTGAAACTCTCGTTTATATGATACAGCGAGGAGACACCAATTATATACTTCTTGATCTAAGAGATGGTAGAAGCTACTCGGCTTCCCATATTGTTGGTGCTGTCAGCTTTCCATGGTCCAGATGGGAACAGCTGGATTTCTCAAATGGATTGTCCGAGATCCCGCGCGACAAACAGATCTTTTTAATAAGCTCCGATGGTTTCTACAGCCTTAAGGCACTTGAAATCCTGCTTCACCACGGGTATAAAACTGTCTATAGCATAGAGGGTGGAATGGACAACTGGCCATACGGAGACTATCTGGAAAAAAATTGATTGGCTTATTTATTATTTAGCTATGGATATATTCTATATTTTATGAATGTTCAATTTTTATCCTTTGATTTTTCTTCCATTTTTTTCATCTTTCATCAATTTGTACGATATCGAATCGACAAGAGCCAGCCAGCTAGCCTCCATAAGGTTTTGTGAAACTCCAACGGTGCCCCATGTTTCTGATCCATCACTGCTCTGTATAAGCACCCTGACGCTGGCCTCTGTTGCCTTGTTGGTCTCAAGCACCCTAACCTTGTAGTCAACAAGCTTCATCTCTTTTAGAGTCGGGTAAAATCTTGTAAGGGCCTTTCTCAGGGCCCTATCCAGTGCATTAACAGGGCCCACTCCTTCACTTGCTGTATGTTCATATTCGTTGTCAACGGTCACCTTTATTGTGGCTTCTGAAATTGCCTTATCTTTTGCTCCCCGTTTTTCAGTAATTACTCTGAAACCGTTGAGTTTAAAGTATTCGTTGAACTGATTTATCAGTCTCTTTAAAAGAATCTCAAAGGAACCCTCGGCTCCTTCAAATTGATAGCCAGAATGTTCGAGTTCTTTTAATTTTGCAAGGATCTCTCGGGTTTTTTTGGAGTGGTCCTCCAGACTGCTCAGATCTATTCCAAACTGTTCTGCCTTGTAATATATGTTGCTCTTTCCTGAAAGATCGGAGACAAGTATTCTCCTTGTATTGCCCACACTTTCGGGTTTGATATGCTCATATGTCAGTGGATTTTTCATTACAGCATCGACATGTATTCCGCCTTTGTGTGCAAAGGCGCTTTCACCAACAAATGGCATATTCTTTCTCGGGCTCATATTTGCAAGTTCACTTACGTATCTTGACAGCTCTGTTAACCTGGGAAGGTTTTCATCAGGGATGCAATCTATACCCATTTTTAATTTTAGAATTGGAATTATAGAACAGAGATTTGCATTACCGCATCTTTCTCCATATCCGTTGATTGTACCCTGAACGTGAACGGCCCCCTGGTTGACGGCCTCAATAGAAACGGCGACGGCAAGTTCGGAGTCGTTATGTGCATGGATGCCGATGGGCCTTTTTACGTGTTTTCTTACCTCCTTGAAAATCGGACCGATTTCATGGGGCAGGGTACCGCCGTTTGTATCGGCAAGCACGATAATATCGGCTCCACCCCTCTGAGCCGCCATAATTGTCTCTATTGCATATTTTGGATTGGCTTTGTATCCATCGAAGAAATGCTCTGCGTCGTAAATAACCTCTTTGCCCTTTGATTTTAAAAATGCTATTGTATCTTCAATCATTTCCAGATTCTTTTCAAGGGGAACTTTTAAAGCATGGGTGACGTGAAAGTCCCATGATTTTCCGAATATGGTTGTTACCGGCGTATCGCTGTCTATTAGGGCTATAAGATTTGGGTCTTCGTCAGCTTTATTCTTTGCCCTCCTTGTACTTCCAAAGGCAGTGATTTTCGCATGTTCCAGTTTATATTTTTTTATCTTTTTAAAGAATGATATATCTTTGGGGTTGGAACCCGGCCATCCCCCTTCTATATAGTCTATACCAAACTTGTCAAGGGCGAGTGCGACTTTTACCTTATCATCGCTGGAAAAGGTAACACCTTCTCCCTGTGCTCCATCTCGCAAAGTTGTATCAAAAATCTGAACTCTCACGATGCCACCCCTTTATTATTATTTAAGTTTTCAACTTTGTTATTGTGCAGTATCCTGTTTATTGCATTTAACAGGGCAAGAACAGAGGCCTCGATTACATCTGTTGCTACACCGTAGCCTCTATATAGTCTATTGTCCTTTTCCACGGATATGGATACGCTTCCGAGGGCATCCTTTCCCTGGGTTATTGCATTTATAGAGTAGCTGATTAATCTGATCTCTACTCCTGTGATTTTTTCAATCGCTTTATACACAGCATCAACAGGTCCATCTCCTGTGGAGGCGTCCTGGCACGTTTTGTTGTTCTTTTTTAGCTTAACTGTAGCGGTTGGAATTACGCTGTTACCCGTTACGACAGAAAAATATTCAAGGGTATAAACCTCTGGCATAACGTTCATTTCACCTTCAACGATTGCGATTAGATCGTCATCGAACACCTGTTTTTTCTTGTCAGCTATTTCAAGGAATTTTTTGTAGATTTTATTAAAATCTTTGTCCGAGATATCATATCCCAGTTCCTGGAGCCTGACCTTTAATCCGTGTTTTCCGGAGTGCCTTCCAAGAACGAGCATTGATTTCTGTCTACCCACGGATTGCGGAGTCATAATTTCATAGGTCATGTTGTGCTTAATCACCCCATCCTGGTGTATACCTGCCTCGTGTGCGAAGGCGTTTTCGCCTACAATCGCCTTGTTCGGCTGTACGGGAATTCCCGTAAATGTTACAACTGTTTTGCTGAGTGGATATATCTCCTCTGTTTTTATATTTGTATACATGTCAAAGTAATCTTTTCTGGTTTTGATTGCCATAACAACCTCTTCAAAGGATGCATTGCCCGCTCTTTCTCCAATGCCGTTTACAGATACCTCTGCCTGTCTTGCACCTGCTTTGAGTGCCGAAAGGGTATTTGCAGTGGCAAGCCCCAGATCATTATGGCAATGAACACTTAAAACAACCTTATCGTTTAAACTTAAGTGTTGTTTTAAATATTCAATTAATTTTGCAAACTCCTCGGGAACTGTATACCCTACTGTATCTGGAATATTCAGTGTTGTTGCTCCTGCTTCAATTACAGCTTCGTATATATCTTTTAGATAACCCCAGTCGGATCTGGTTGCATCTTCAGCTGAAAATTCCACATCGTCAACCAGGGACTTTGCATATTTCACGGCTTCAACGGCCTGCTTCAAGACCTCTTCCTTTGATTTTTTTAGCTTATACTTTAAATGGATGTCTGAAGTTGCAATAAATGTGTGTATCCTTTTTTTCTCTGCATTCTTTAACGCTTCATAACAGGCGTCTATATCCTTCTGGAGAGCCCTGGCAAGGCCCGCTATAACGGGCCCTCGGACCTTTTCTGATATCTGCTGAACGGCTTCAAACTGCTTCGGCGATGAGATAGGGAATCCCGCCTCAATGATATCCACACCTATATTTTTCAGCAGTTTTGCTATTTCAAGCTTTTGTTCTACACTCATGCTGGCTCCGGGCGATTGTTCCCCATCCCTGAGTGTAGTATCAAAGATGTATACTCTTTCCATTATCTTTCTCCTCCCTTTTTGAATCCTCTACTGATAGATACTCTTCCCGTTCGGGCAATTTCAATTATTCCGTACGGCTTCAGGAGAGATATTAGGGCTTCAATTTTATCCGTTATGCCAGTTACCTCTAGCGTTAAAGTGTCGTGGGAAATATCAACTATTTTACCTTTAAAGACCTCGCATATCTGGAAAATTTCCTGTCTTTTGCTTTGAGTTGCCTTTACTTTAATAAGAATTAACTCTCTATGAACCGAGGGGACGCTGCTTAAATCCATAACTTTTATTACATCGATGAACTTGTTAAGCTGTTTTTTTATCTGCTCAACAATCTTATCATCCCCTCTAACAACGATTGTCATTCTTGAATACTCGGGATTCTCAGTTTCCCCAACTGATAGCCCGGTGATATTAAAACCTCTGCCGCTGAACAGGCCTGCAATATGAGCCAAAACTCCACTTTTATTCTCTACAATTACTCCTAATGTATATTCTTTTTCCATTTTCTCTCTCCCTATGCTAACAGATAATTTTCTGCATCTTCTTTGCTGCTTATCATCTTATGAAGCGGTGCCCCTGCTGGAACCATCGGAGTTACGTTTTCCTCCGGATTTATGATAAAGTCCATAATAACAGCTTTTTTTGTTTTCAGGGCTTCCTGGATTGCCCCATCAACATCGGCTTTTTTGTCAATCCTCATTCCTACTGCATTGTAAGCTTCGGCCAGTTTTACAAAATCGGGTATATAATTGTACTTATCCTCCTTTTGGTTTCCTCCGGATCTTTTTCTAAGATCTACACCTGAATATCTTTTATTGTAGAAAAATTCCTGCCACTGCCTTACCATTCCAAGGTAACCGTTGTTTAAAATCAACACTTTTATTGGTAGGTCTTCCTGGGCAATCGTCGCAAGTTCCTGAATGTTCATCTGAATACTGCCATCACCCGCAATATCTACAACCAGCGAATCTGGATTTGCTATCTGTGCTCCAATTGCTGCGGGAAGACCGAATCCCATTGTCCCAAGGCCGCCTGATGTTATAAACTGGCGCGGCCTTGTGTATTTGTAGAACTGGGCGGCCCACATCTGGTTTTGTCCGACCTCCGTCGTGATTATTGCATCTCCCTTTGTCAATTCATAAAGCCTTTCTATGATGTACTGTGGCCTGAGAATATCGTCATTTTCGTAGGTTAATGGATGTTCCTTTTTCCATGCCTCTATCTGTTTGATCCAGTCCTCGATATCAAGCTTATCAATATGCCTGTTTATCTCTTTTAAAATCTCTTTAGCGTCTCCCACAACAGGAATATCTATGGTGACATTTTTACTGATTGATGCTGGGTCTATATCTATATGTATAAACCTTGCATGCGGTGCGAACATCGAGAGCTTCCCGGTAACTCTGTCGTCAAACCTTGCTCCGATTGCTATAAGCAAATCGCATTTGTCGACGGCGTAGTTTGCTGTTTTTGTTCCGTGCATTCCGAGCATACCTATAAACTCGGGCTCTGTTCCCGGATAAGCACCAAGGCCCATCAATGTAAGTGTTATTGGCATCCCTGTTTTTTTAATGAACTGTTTGAGTTCTTCGGAGGCATTGGACGAAATTACTCCGCCACCCGCATAAACCAGCGGCCTTTTTGCCTTTTTAATTGCCTCTACCACCTTTTTAATCTGTCTTGGATTACCTTTTGTAGTTATGTTGTATCCCGGTATTTTAATTGTTTCCGGATAGTTGAACTCTATCTCGGCAGTTAAAATATCTTTTGGTAGATCGATCAGTACAGGCCCCGGTCTTCCCGTTGTTGCTATGTAAAAGGCCTTTTTCATAACGGTGACCAGTTCATCCGGGTCTTTTACTATAAAGTTATGTTTTGTTATCGGTCTTGTAATACCTGTTGTGTCGGCTTCCTGAAATGCATCATTTCCGATTAAACTCGTGGGCACCTGTCCTGTAAGTGCAACTATTGGAACAGAATCCATATAAGCGGTTGCCAGTCCTGTTACAATATTTGTTGCTCCGGGGCCACTGGTGACAAGGCACACGCCCGGTTTTCCCGAAGACCTGGCGTACCCATCTGCAGCATGTATGGCCCCCTGTTCGTGTCGTGTTATAATAACATCTATATCTTTTACATCGTATAGTACATCAAAGAGGGGAATAATTACCCCTCCTGGTATTCCAAAAATAACCTTGACCTTTTCTTTTCTAAGTGCTTCAACTACTGCTTGAGCGCCTGATATTTTCATAAAATCACTCCTATCTTTGTATTTTTATAATGGAAAAACTGCTCCTTTTGCTGCGGAGCTAACGATTTTGGAGTATCTGTACATATATCCTCTCTTGATTTTCGGTTCTGGTTCGCCTTTTTCTTTTAACTTTTTGAGGCGTTCTTCAAGTTCCTCATCGCTGATCTTTAAAGTAATCCTTTTCTCCGGTATGTTGATTTCAATCATATCTCCTTCCTGAACAGCCGCTATTGGTCCAAAGGCAGCGGCTTCGGGAGATATATGGCCAATCGATGATCCCCTTGTGGCTCCGGAGAACCTGCCGTCTGTTATTAAAGATACTGTTTTGTCCATTCCCATACCTGCTATAGCCGATGTAGGTGTTAACATCTCGCGCATCCCCGGACCGCCTTTCGGCCCTTCGTATCTTATAACAACTACATCTCCATCTTTTATTTCTTTGTTCAGAATTGCCTTTACAGCATCTTCTTCTGAATCAAATACTCTTGCAGGTCCTTCATGAACCATCATCTCTTCTACAACAGCAGCTGATTTGACTACAGATCCTTCAGGAGCGAGATTCCCCTTTAATATTGTGATTCCTCCTGTTGGATGCCTCGGATTGTCAATAGGGGATATTACATTGCTGTCCAGAATTTCTGCGTTCTTAATTATTTCTCCGGTGGTTTTTCCGGTTACTGTAATGGTATTTAGATTGATGAGTCCCTTTTTGGATAGCTCTTTCATCACAGCTGGAATTCCACCGGCTCTGTTAAGATCCTCAATGTGATCCGGACCTGATGGTGCAAGCTGGCATAAATGAGGTGCCTTTTCACTTATTCGGTCAAAATCATCCAGTGTAATATCCACCTCTGCGTAGTAGGCAATAGCCGGTATATGCAGAGCTGTGTTAGTGGAACCGCCGAGGGCCATATCGACTGCAATTGCGTTTTCAAAGGCTTCCTTTGTTGCAATGTCCCTTGGTTTAATGTCCTTCTCTACACACTGCATTATGGTGTGTCCCGCTTCTTTAGCCAGTCTTATTCTATCGGCATCAACTGCCGGTATAGTACCGTTTCCCGGCAATCCCATCCCCAATGCTTCTGTGAGACAGTTCATTGTATTTGCCGTATACATTCCAGCACAGCTTCCCGGCCCAGGGCATGCGTGCATTTCGAGAAGCTCAAGGTCTCTGTCTGAAAGCTTCCCTGCGCTGTATTCACCCACTGCTTCGAAGACATCGTCTACTGCTACCTTTTTCCCTTTGAAATCACCAGCGAGCATCGGCCCACCCGATATCACGACAGTGGGAATATTCAGCCTCATGGCAGCTATCAACATACCGGGGACAATTTTATCGCAGTTTGTTATCATAACAAGACCGTCAAAGGGGGTTCCCATTGCAACGGTTTCTATGGAATCCGCTATAAGTTCTCTCGAACCGAGCGAATACTTCATTCCCATGTGACCCATTGCCAGGCCATCACATATTCCGATAGTCCTGAATTCTAGAGGTGTCCCGCCGGCTTCCCTTATTCCGCCTTTTACTGCTTCGGTAATTTTATCCAGATGTATATGACCCGGAATTATTTCATTACCCGAATTAACCACACCAATTATAGGTCTGTTAATTTCTTTTTTACTTAAACCCAGTGCATAGAGTAATGATCTATGGGGCGCTCTTTCCAGACCTTTTTTCATTGAATCACTGCGCATTGTTTCCTCCTTGTTTGTTAATTAAAGGTTTTAATTTAAAAGCAACTTAGACCCGATTTTAAGTAACATCAACAAATTAAAAAAAAACCCGCTGTTGGCAGCGGGTTTTTAGGTGCAAATTTACCGCCGCCCTAGGTGTAGGTAATAAGCAATATAATGATAGCTACTAGGCTGAGGGCGGCTATAAGCTTTATTTTTCTGCTTTTCTGCATATTTCCGAACATCCTGAAAAAGATTACTTTTAATAATTCATATTTTATTTTATACAAAATAAAGCAACTTTAGCAATTGTCAAGAAAAAAATCCTTCCCGAATTCTAATATTCGGGAAGGATTTTAAAAGGTATTATTCTTCATCCTCCCAATGAATGCATTCAGTCGGACAGGAATCGATTGCTTCCTGTATTTCTTCTTCTGACGCACCTTCAGGATTGTAAGCTTCAGCAACATTGTCTTCTGTTAACCTGAATACTTCCGGACAGGTATCAACACAAGCACCACATCCTATGCATTCTTCCTGATCAACATAAACGCGTCGTGCCATCTTAAATCTCCTTAATAAAAATTTTTGGAATAATAAATCATGCTTGTACCAGTATAATCATCTATGAAAGATAAGAAAATTTTTGTATTTGGTACAAATATAGGCAAAGAATTTTTTTGACCAAGCGGTTCAATGTCAAAATTGTAAATAATTTTAGGTGGTTTCTTATCCAGAAAAACTTCGAAAGTCTTGACATTGCGGTTGTTCACATTGTCATAGCCCACTACATTAACCTTATGCAGGCCAGCATTTATGTCAGCTAAAGTAAAGGGACCGGTGTAAGGTTTTTCGGTCTTGCTGTTGTCTATGTAATACGAGACTTTTTTAACGCCTGATTCTGGATCCAAAGCAGATAGTACAATTTTTGTCTTAGGTGAAATAAACACAGTATCCGAACGTCTATACTGATTACCAGAAATAACATAACTAAGTCTTGGTCCGCTCAGGTCCATGTAAACTTTATCGACCTTCATTCTGTACTGAAAATAGCTCTTGGTAAGCTCATCTTTGGTAACATTCTCTGTACTGTCCAGAGCAAAATATTTAACCGTATGCCAACCAGGAGTGCTGGGCAGATAGAACGGACCATCGTACCGCTGGAATGGCTTGTTATCAATAGAATAGAAAACTCCTTTGACACCAGACTTATTGTCAACAGATGTCAGCTTCATCTTGGTACGACCGGAGAAGAAGACTTTATTATTAACTACAAATTTGTCGCCCAGAACATCTGCCACAGTTATAGGCGCTGTCTTGTCCAGATAAAACTTAAATGTCTGTATGGGCTCTTTGTTGTTGACGTGGTCCACAGAATAAAACTGCAAAACATGGCGTCCATCTGACAAACTCGCAATAGAAATCCTTGTACGGGGCTTGTATAAAATCCATGCCGAAGAATCTATCCTGTAGAAAGTTGCGCGCACACCTGAAATATCATCAGTGGAACGCAAGAAAATATTAGTAGTGGTCGAAATGATGTTCTCACGTCCCAGATAAATGCCTGTGATAATAGATCTGGTCTGTGGCGGCGTAAAATCATTAACAAAACTAATCGTATGTGTCTGTTCGACATTATTCACATTGTCCACAGCGAAATATTTTATTTCAAAATTTCCCTGTTTTTCGAGAGCTATTGTATCTGTGAAGGGTTTGTAATCAGCACCATTTATCGAATAAAATATTTTTTTAACCCCGCTCATTTCGTCTATTGATGTAAGCACAATTTTGAGATTTTTGCTGCAATAGAGCTTGCCGTCAACGAAATGTTTGTCCTTATCAAGCAAATGAATCTTTGTTATTGGGCTGCGGCTATCAGCATAAACTTCCCAGACTATTTCGACATTTGGCACAGTTCGCTTTGTCTTTTTGTCCACTGCCCAACGC
>JALXDB010000416.1 GCA_026990615.1 Spirochaetota bacterium | reverse complement strand
TTATTAAACTATTATGAACAGTAATTGAACGAACTAACTATCCGGAGAGTTTAAATGATAAACGATATTCATGATATCTGTATAATTGGGGCCGGTGTTTCAGGAAGTTCGATAGCAAGAAGGCTTTCTGCATACAATCTTGATATTATCGTTGTAGAAAAAGAGGTTGATGTTTCCTTTGGTGTATCCAAAGGCAACTCCGGAATAATCCATGCTGGATTTCATCACCCACCAAGCACCTTGAAATCAAGGCTTGAAATACTAGGCAATAGGATGTTCGACACACTTCACGAAGAGCTGCACTTTCCATTTAAAAGGTGCGGTATTATAGTAGCCGCCCTCTCCAGCGAAGAAATGAAAACAGTTGAATTTCTGTACGAGCAGGGTGTGTCAAACGGCGTAATCGGTATAGAAATATGTAACCGCGAGAGAATACATCAGCTTGAACCAGAATTAACCCACGATGCAGTAGGCGGGCTCTACGCTCCAGGCGGAGGAATAATTGAACCCTATCAGTTTGTCTTCTCTCTGATTGAATCTGCCAAAAAAAACGGTGTAGAGATACTAACGGACTTTGAAGTTGTAAATCAGGAGTTTAAAAATAATCACTACATAATAGAATCCAAAAGAGGTGATAGAGTAAAGGCAAGATTCGTAATAAATGCAGCCGGATTGTTCGCAGATGAAATATCAAAAATATTCAAAGCCGAAGAGTACAGGATAGCTCCGAGAAAAGGGGAATACTACATACTTGATAAAAACATAAACTACAGGCCAACCAGAGTTATATTTCCTGTGCCTACCAGGATTTCCAAAGGCATACTTGTTGTACCTACTATTGAGGGCACTACCCTGCTCGGGCCTACAGCAGAAAATACAGATAACAAAAAGGACCTATCCACAGATGTCGAAAACCTGGAAAAGGTTCTTCACTTCACCAGGCTCCTATTGCCGAAGATAAGCAAAAAAGATATAATTACGTCCTTTGCAGGACTGAGGCCAGCTTCAAATACCGAAGATTTTATTATCAAAGTGTCTGAAAAAGCACCCAATTTCATAAATGTCGGAGGAATACAGTCTCCCGGTTTAACAGCCTCACCCGCCATCGCAGAATATGTAAAGGACCTGTTGAAGAAATCTGGGGTAACTCTCATTGAAAAAACCAGCTACGATCCTTTCCTCGACAGACCTTTAAAATTGAGAGAACTAAGTCACGAAGAAGCAGCATCTGCACATAGATCCAACCATGAACTTACCGGTGTAATTTGCAGATGTGAAAACGTATCTGAAGCTGAAATTGTTGAAGCAATAAGAAAGGGGCATAAAACCCTTGACGGGATAAAGTTCTATACAAGAGCCCAGATGGGGAGATGTCAGGGTGGTTTCTGCTCCTATAAGATAATAAAGATTATTGAGAGAGAAACCGGGTTATCTCCATTTGAGATCACCAAAAGAGGTAAAGGAAGTCCCGTATTTAAAGGCAAAATTGGCTTTTAATCCGGAGTACAATATGAGCTATGGAGTACGTAAATGAAAACCAAAAAATTCGATGTAACAATAATAGGTGCAGGGGCAGCCGGATTGTCCGCTGCAAAGATTCTGGGAGAAATGGGAGTAAAGACTGCAATTGTTGATAGAGAGAATACTCCAGGCGGAATTTTGAATCAATGCATTCATAACGGTTTTGGATTACACTACTTCAGAGAAGAATTAACAGGCCCGGAATACGCCTACAGGTTTGTGGATAAAGTTTTTAAAAATAAACTGGTAGAACCACTTCTGGAAACAACCGTCGTCGATATAGAAAACAAGGACGAAGTGAAGCACCTCTACGCTTACTCAAAAAGCTCCGGAGTCACAAGGATAAAGAGCAGAGCCGTTCTACTGGCAATGGGAGCCCGGGAGAGGAACAGGGGAAACATCGGAATCCCCGGAACACGCCCATCAGGAATATTTACAGCAGGGCTTGCTCAGAGATTTGTAAATATAGACGGGTTAAGCCCTGGAAATGAAGTGGTGATTGTTGGATCCGGGGACATAGGATTGATAATGGCAAGGAGAATGACCTGGATCGGCGCAAAAGTTAAAGCGGTAATCGAAATACAGCCTTATCCCTCAGGATTAACCAGAAATATTGTTCAATGCCTGAATGATTTCAATATCCCTCTTTACCTTTCCCATGTAGTTTCAAAAATATATGGAGATGATAGGATAGAAGGGGTAGAAGTATCTCCCATAGAATCAGGTATTGTAAACAAGGACAAGAGCTTTAATATAAAATGCGACACCCTTCTGCTCTCAGTTGGCCTAATCCCGGAAAATGAACTTTCCAAAAAAGTTGGAATCATGCTAAATCCAGAGACCAACGGACCAATGGTTGATTCAAATCTTATGACTTCAATCGATGGAATTTTTTCGGCAGGGAATGTGCTTCATATTCACGATCTGGTCGATTTCGTCACCATGGAATCCGAAAGGGCTGCCAGATCAATAATAAACTACCTCGAAGGAAAACTAAAAAAATCTCCATACAAAACTTTTAACAGTTCTAATGTCAAATATGTAATTCCAAATAGTTATAATCCAGAAACCGAACAGACCTTCTTACTGAGGCCTATGATAGTGAAAAACAACGCCAGGCTGAGGGTTACATTGAACGGAGTACCAATTGTAGAAAAAAAGCTGATCCATATACAGCCTTCAGAGATGATATCTTTAAAAATAGGCCCTGAAAAGATGATAAATGCGGTGGGCAAAGGGAAGGAGAATACACTGGTCTTCTCTATACTGTAATCTGAAACTACAATCTTTAACAGCCGGATACTTTTTACGGAGGTAAACAATGAAGAGGGACTT
The DNA here is from genome assembly GCA_026990615.1 of Spirochaetota bacterium. Classification (GTDB taxonomy): domain Bacteria; phylum Spirochaetota; class B62-G9; order B62-G9; family B62-G9; genus JALXDB01. Next base: position 9,558 of record JALXDB010000416.1, on the reverse strand, counting down.
AATCTGTATTGCATGCCCAGTAGGATGCAGACTTGAGGTGGAATACGATGAAAATAACAGGCAACCGGATAAAATCAAGGTAACTGGGAACAGATGCCCAAAGGGGGAAATCTACGGGAAAGAGGAGATACTTTCTCCTAAAAGAGTTGTAACCGCTACTGTTGAAATCGACTCAAGGCTACAGCCACGCCTGCCTGTTAAAACCTCGGCCCCGATTGATAAAAACTTAATATTCGATCTGTTAAAGTTCATCTACCGGTTGAAGATAAGGCCTCCAGTAAGAATCGGAGACACTATTGTAAGAAACTTCAAGAATACAGGTGTAGATGTTGTTGCAACTTTTAACCTGCTGGAATAAAATAGAGTCCTGAAATGTACTGGAGAAGAAAATGAGAGGTTTAATAGCAGGAATAGATATAGGAACATCAAAAATAGCATTATCCTTAATAGATCCGGATAAAAAAGTTTTAATCAATACTCTGGAGGAAGAAAATCTCTACTTAGAGTTTAACGAGCCGTGGAAAAGAGAACAGGATCCCCACCGTATAAAAGGTACAGTGCTAAATCTATTTAAAAGGGCAGTAACCCCGGAAACAAAAATACTTTCGATAGGCATTACAGGTCAGATGCACGGAATTCTGGGACTGGATAGTAAATGCAGGCCTGTAACAAACCTTGTAACCTGGCAGGATGAAAGGGGAAACCTTCCCCGGGTAGATGGAAAAAGTTTGATTCAGGAGATGCGGGATAAAATAAACGATGAAATAGGACTGGCGAGTGGTTTCGGAATCGTAACACTTTACAGCTGGATGAAGGAGGGAGTTAAAATTGACAGAATCGTCACAATCGAGGATTACATAGGCATGGAGTTGACAGGAAACAGGGATGCAAAGATAGATTATACCATGGCGGAAAGCATCGGCTGCTTCGATATAAAAGAGAAAAAATGGAGGTCTGACCTTTTAGAAAAACTTGGAATAGATCCACGGATGCTCCCCGAACCGGTTGATTCAAAGTATATTGTCGGGAATGCCAAATCTAAAGCCTTCGCAGATGCCATTGTATCAGGACCACCTGTAAGTATATCAATTGGGGATAATCAGGCAAGTTTTCTGGGGAGTGTAAAGAAGCACACCGAAACCATACTAATCAATATAGGTACCGGGTCTCAAATATCAATAGCAGAAAATAATTTTAAAGAGGCTGCTTCTTATCGTTTTATAGATGGAAAGGATGTTCAGATAAGGCCTTTCATAGAAACCAGCTATCTGGTCGCCGGTAATGCCATATCCGGAGGAGCTTCATACAAAATACTCCACGCCTTTTTTACTGAAGCCGGACGCAGATTGTTCGGTCTAAAGGATGAGATGGAAATCTCCAAAGATAAGATCTATAAAAAGATGGAGGAAATAGCCACCGAAGACTACTTAAAAATCCCAGCAGACAGTGGCATGCTGGAGGTTTATCCCCTGTTCTTCGGTATGAGAAGCAATCCCCGGCAGAGGGGGTGGATTAAAAATATAGGCCCCGTAAACTTCAGGCCTTCAATTTTGATTATTGAAACATTAAAGGGAATGGTAAAAATACTTACTGACATGTTTGATAAAGAAACAATAGATAAAAAGAAATACCTTGTCGGAAGTGGCAACGGTATAAAAAGAAACAGGCTCCTTCAAAAAATCATCACAGAGTCGATGAAAAAAGAGTTAAAGATATGTTCATATAACGAGGAGGCAGTAGTGGGAGCGGCTATAAACGGTGCAGTTGCCTCGGGAGTTTTTAAAGATTACAAACAGGCTAAAGAAATAGTTAAATATCTTGATTGAAAAAAATATCAACTTATATTATTGGAAAATAGAAGCAAATTTTCGATTTCATTTATCATCTCTTTAAGAACACCCGCCTTCTCATAGTCCTCTAAAAATATTGCAAGAAACTTCTGATGGTACAGTTCGACAAGATGGTCCACTACCTCTTCCGGCCTGTCTATAAGATAGATTATCCTTGAAAAGTTGAATCCTTTCATCTGCCTGTTCAACTTTTCTTCAATGATCCTCAACTCCTTCTTTCTATCTTCAATTTTTGCGAATTTATCACCGGGTCTATCTCCGGGCTCCTTCGATTTAACTTCTTTTCTAATTTCCTCCATCAACTTATGGGCTTTATTTATCAGATGAGGGATGCTATCGTTGTCCCTATCTTTCTTAAGCTTCTCCTTGAAGGCAATTAGATATTCCTGCATCAACCCGTTGTACTTCTCTATCTGTTTTTTGTAAAAGTTATGAATATCAGAAATATTTTTAGGGATGTACAGTTCTCCTCCCCTTATCAAATCCACATTGTGAATTTCTGCAATATGCAGCAGTTCTTCAAAGCTCTTAACAATAACAGGCGGGAAGTTCACCATAAGTGTTTCTTCGTTAAACTGAAGTGGAGATATTACAAAGTTTGTTGCAATTATTTCTCCTTTGGAAAAATGTGGATTATCCCCTTTAATTATCCAGTATATTATTGCGTTTCCGGTTGGATTCTTTTTATCCCCGTAATCGAATATCATATCACTTTAAAGTTAATTCCCCCTAGCTCGTAAAATCAAGTATTTGTTACCAATTTAAATTTTCACAACCGCCTGATTCTTTACTTTATGCCTCTCTGTTTTTTTATAGCTTCATATGCCTTCTGTATCTCTGTAAACTTTTCATTGGCCAGCTCGATAAACTCTTTTCCCAGATGCGCAACCTTATCCGGATGATACTTATTGGCCAGATTCCTAAATGCCCTGTGGACTTCTTCATCACTACAATTTTCAGATAATCCCAGAACCTCATAAGGAGTTCTAAAAACAGGTGCATTTCTGCCACCGCCACTGCTCCCACCTGTTGAATAAGCCCTTCTGTAGGATTGAAAGGAGTTTCTGATAGTTGCAAAATCGTACGGATTTATACCAAGGTATTCTGCAGTTCTGTTAATAAACCTATCCTCTGAATCGCTCAACACCCCGTCCGATATTGCCACCCTGTAGTTGAGCTGAACTAAAAATAGCCTTTCTTCATAAACTGTATGCAGCTTGATAGACTCGCAAACATCGCGAATATTTATATCCCTGTATATCGCCTCGTCTATCATCCTTCTGATAAAATCCAGATCGCCTCCCCTGTATCCAAGCTGCTGGGAGAAAAAATTAACTATAGTTTCTTTTTCATCATCTGTAATTCTTCCATCTGCCTTGGCAGTACCCACAAGAAGTAAAACAAGACTGGTTACAAATGTTAGTTCCTTGCTTCCAATGCTGCCCCTGTGCCCCATGTTTCTTCTATCCATTGATGTATCAACAAAATGTCCTATTACGGCACCAATGATTGCTCCTATAGGGCCACCGAATGAAAATCCCAGAGCAGCACCGAATAGTTTCCCTTCAAACCTTTTCATACTACATACACCCCGGCATAATTAAATAGCATGATTAAATATCCTTTATCTAACCAATATTTTTCAGTATAAAAAGTTAACTGTCTTTATCCCTTTTTTCAATATTTTCATCTATGAAATTCTTTATCTCCCTCTTCACCTGGGGACTGAGGTCCTCAAATCTTATTGCATAGCTCTTCTCATCGTCATCCTTTCTCAAAATATCGCCGCTCACGGAGAGTTCTTTATCGTTCAGAAATAGTTTTATTTCAAGATGGGTCCCCTCGGATATATCAACCTTTTTATCATCATCCATAACCTTAAGCAGAATTCCTCCCTCACTTATATCTATCAAGGACGATTCCACTCCCTCATCAAATTTTGGTACAAAACCCACTTTGTCAATGGCTATTGTTAACAGATTTGCAAGCACCATAACATCACTTACATCTTCATATGTCAATCTATTTTCGGCATCCTTGCTGTACACCCGGATATGACCTATTACCTGCCCGCCCGAAAAGAAAGGAACAAGAGCCTTCGATGTATATCCCCCGGCAATATCTTCTTTTATTATGGCCTTCAGTTCCTCTATCATTTCGTCCTGCAAAGCTCCCGATAATCTCTTTTCATTAAAGTAGTATGAATAACTTATTATTTTATCCGAGGGTATCAACTTCGTATAAGATTTAACTTCTCTACAATTTTCAACAAAGAGAGTTTTGCCCGACTTGCGAAGAATCTGGGCATCCCGGGTGTTGGCATTCTTATCGTTGTAAATTATGATTTCTGATAGAGGTGATATCTTTTTCACCTCGCTTCCTACCAGTAAAAATATTCGCTTTATATCAACGTTTTCCCTCTGAACTTCCCAGTAAAGTTTAGAATATTTAACGGGTAGATCCTTCGAGGATATCTCTTTGAAAGTGGTAACGGGATTTTTTAAAAATTTCAGTTTCGCCTTAACCTTTCCATTAACCCTTATCCTTGGATACCTGCGTTTAACTCTGCTTTCAAGTGATTCAGGATACTCAAGCGTAATAAAAGCCCTCTCCTGTTTAATAAATGGGCACTTCCCAAAAAGCTCTACACCAGAAAATACAAAGTTAATGCTCACATGCTCGGGATTATCTTCCTGAACTTCCATGAAATGAGAGGATATTTTGACGATAAAGTTATCTTTGGTTGATTCAATAATCTTCCCGGCCTCCACATAATTGGGGAAATGAAGCATAATTTCCCTTCCATCGAGCCTTAAAATCCCAATTATCCTGCGGATTCTCTCGGGATTGGTTATTTTTTTGCTCTGTACAGAAGACACATCTAAATCCTTTAATTTTTATATTTCGATTTTATAAACCGTACAATAATTATACCACAAATTATACCACGAGAAAAATTTATGTCTACAAATTGAAATCAATCTGTTATAGCTAACTAAACTTAAGGGCACTTGAATATTCACTCAAAATTTTATAAATTGGAAGTTATGAAGATAACATACTACAAATCAGCTATATGCCCAAGATGCATACCTACAAACCGGTTTCTTAAAAAAATCAAGGAAGAACACCCCTATTTAGATATTGAAGAAATCGAAGTCCTCACACATCTAAAAAGAGCAAAAGAAGAGGGTGTCAGGTCGATTCCACTTATAGTTGTTGGAGATAGAAGGTACTATGGAGTGCCTCCGAAGAGAGAGTTTGAGGAAATTATAAGGCAACTAAACTCTGGCAATTAAAAAATCTATTCCATAAAGTATGATATTTTGGATGAAAATCCGCACTTATTAAACCAATAATTAAAAACTCGATTTTTACTCTAATTCTACAATATCTATATCTATGGATATAAAAAGCTATAAATGAGAATTGCCATTCTTTTTAAAAGTCAATAAATCTAAATTGATTAGTATGAAAATTGTCCTGATTTTATAATTCAATACTTCAACTTTATAAACTTAAATTTTCTGACTATCAATTCGAAATCTTTACCATTTCCTGGAGGGAGACCATTAAAAAGGTAAACATTAATCCTGACTTTTTCGTTTCCAGGGATGGGAATATTATTTCCGATATACCTCCAAGAAGCTATGATATTCCCCCTGCTTCCGTCTTTTTCATCAATGTAGTAAGATTCAAAATTTATATAGTCCGGCATCCATTCAAAGATATGCACTGTTGGTGTGGAGCTATGAGAAATGTTAAACCTGAATATTCCATCCCTGCTCTCTTTTGTTAGAGTATTAAGAGCATTCTGCACAACATACTGAGAGTTAAACCTCTTTAACTGTCCACCCCACCTTGAAAATTCTATGTCTATTTCTCTATGGCTGTATTCTGGTGAAGTATCCCATGTAAAAAGTCCAACTATAACGTTATCATCTATTTCGGCCAGATCAGAATCAATATAAAAGAGGTACCTACCATAACCGAAGCTCTTTAATGTAATCACCTCGCTGCAGTACCATTTCCCACGTCTGTAGGCTATTTTCAAATGAAGTCTGCCCCTTACATCAACCCATACATTTTTATACGAAGATGAAAAGTAGTTGTTATTGGGAGCTGTCCTTCCGCCGGGGCTTTTAATAGAGCTTTTAACCTCCCATCTATACCCCGAAAAGTATATATCTCTTTGATAGTTATTTCCAGCCAACGCCTTAAAACCCCCAGTTACAACAGTACATAAAAATAAAGTAAACAGTAATACTTTTAGTACTTTCATTAATGTTCTCAACAAAATCTCTAATAATATTTTTAATATTGTTTCCAAACAGGGCCTCCGGTATATTAAAACTTTAAAACTGAATAGTAGCGCTTAAACAGGTACTTTACCTATTACAACCTTTTTGCACAAACTATAAAGGAATAGACCAATCTCAATACCGATAATAATATAAATAGTGCCAATAAAGATATCTCAAAAACCACCCCTACAAACCAATGCTAATGCACTCTTTACAAGGTATATTCAAAAAATCATAAAAATTGTATAAACTATTTTCATTTAATAGATTAAGATATTATTTTATTTTATAAAAATAATACACCACAAGAACGATTATGGCACAGAAAAACGAAAAGAAAGAGAAAAAACAGAAGAAGAAAAAGAGCAAACTGAGAGAAAATATAGAAGCCATTTTACTGGCTCTTGTAATTGCTCTATTCATCAAAACATTTATTGTGGATGTGTACAAAATACCCACAGGGTCAATGATCCCCACAATAGAGGTTGGGGATTACATTGTTGCGGCCAAGTTCATTTACGGTGCAAAGATTCCCTTCACACATCTGAGGCTGCCTGCAATAAGAGATCCAAAAAGGGGAGATATTATTATCTTTCTGGCACCACACTACAAACCACCTAATATAATAATTCAGATGTTTACCCCAATTATATATACCCTGACACTCGGGTTTGTAAACATCGATCCTCAGCCGAAGTTTTATGTAAAGAGGTGCATAGGATTACCCGGAGATGAGGTGGAAATTATCAATAAGCAGGTTTACATAAACGGTAAGCTGTTAAAGGGGTGGTGGCCTGAGTACCATGCCGATCCTGAGGTTATTCCACCGGGTGACAGCCTTATAAATCACAGGGACTTCTTTGGGCCTGTAGTTGTACCACCGCACAAGTACTTTATGCTGGGTGACAACAGGGATAGATCCAACGACAGCAGGTTCTGGGGATTTGTAGACAGAAACGATATATACGGAAAGGCGCTTTTTAGATACTGGCCACCAAAAAGAATAGGTGTCATTAGATAATTCCGGTTACCTTTTAAAAGATATATTTTTAACATTTCAAGAGCTGTCAAACCTCAAACCGGTAATTGTACTTTACAATTTTATTTTCGTTTAAGAAGGAAAAATATTATTTTATATGACTAATCTTATATAATTTATTAAAAGCTATAAAAATGGAACAAAAAACCAGAGATAATTCAAAAGATAATTTATCCGATAAAATCTATGTTGAAACAAATCAGTTTTACTACGATCGCCCCTTTGTGCTCGAAAGTGAGGCTGTACTGGACCACCTAGAAATTACCTATGAAACATATGGAAAGCTTAATTCGGACCGATCAAATGCTATTCTTATATGCCATGCATTAACAGGTGATGCTCATGTTGCAGGTTATCACAGAGGAGAAGATAAGCCCGGCTGGTGGGATGGAATGGTTGGGCCAGGAAAGGCCTTTGATACAAATAAATATTTCGTTATATGCTCCAATGTAATAGGGAGTTGCCGTGGATCCATCGGTCCATCATCAATTAACCCCAAAACCGGAAGAGAATACGGCCTGGAATTCCCCGTAGTAACGATTAAAGATATGGTCAGGGCACAAAAAATTCTAATCGACCATCTTAAGATCGACAGGATCAAATGCGTGGCTGGGGGCTCCATGGGAGGAATGCAGGCCCTCCAGTGGGCTGTTTCATACCCGCAGATGATAGACTCCTGCATACCTATAGCGACAACATACAGGCATTCCGCCCAGCAAATTGCCTTCGATGAAGTGGGGAGACAGGCAATTATGGCGGACCCAAACTGGAACAACGGTGAATACTACGGAAAAGAGATACCAGCAAGGGGACTGGCCGTTGCCCGAATGATAGGGCATATAACATACATGAGCGACAAAAGCATGGAGAAGAAGTTCGGGAGAAATCTCAGAAAGAAGGAGTACGGTTATCATTTCAAACAGGAGTTTGAGGTTGAGAATTATCTGCAGTACAGGGGTAGCAGTTTTATTCACAGGTTCGATGCAAACTCTTATCTATACCTTACAAAAGCAATGGATTATTTTGATCTCCAGAGGGGAAAACCCCTAGCCGAAGCATTTTCACATATAAAAAACGTCAAGTTTCTGGTAATAGCATTTAGTTCTGACTGGCTGTACCCACCTTACCAGTCAAAAGAAATAGTAAAGGCATTAAAGATGAACGGTCTCACAGTAACCTACTGCGAAATATCTTCCGATTACGGCCATGATGCATTTCTAATCGAATTCAACGAAGAGAGCAAACTGATCAAGCATTTCTTGGAAAAGGTATAAACCGACACATGGGATATATGAGGGTATATTTAAAATGAAAAATGGCGTTGACCTTAGACTCGATCATAAAATAATAGCAGAGATAATAGAACCCGGGAGCAGGGTATTAGATTTAGGCTGCGGTGAAGGTGAACTGCTAAAGTTTTTGACCACAGAGAGATCCATAGAAGGATTTGGAATAGAAATAGATGAAAATGCAATCTACAAATGTGTTGAAAAGGGATTAAGTGTATCTCACGAAGATATAGATTCAGGTCTAAAGGACTATCCTGAAAACTTCTTTGACTATGTGATATTGAATCAAACAATGCAACAGGTTAAAAATCCCAAAAAGGCAATTCACAGGGCACTAAAAATTGGAAAGCGTGTTATCGTTGGATTCCCAAACTTCTGCCATATAGTGGCAAGGTTTCAAATATCTGTACTGGGAATAGTACCTGTAACCCATTCCCTCCCCTACAACTGGTACGATACTCCAAATATCCATTTTTTAAGCATAAGAGATTTTACCAGATTCTGTAAAAAGGAAAAAATCAAAATAGAAAGAAAGTTTTTTCTAGGGAAAGCCAGAAGAGTTTACATCCTGCCGAATACATTTGCATATAATGCAATTTTTGTAATAAAGCAATCATAGATTGACAATTAGTATGGCTTGGATGATTCTATTTTTTACTAACTTCATCAAAATAAGAAAACAGCTAAAAAATGAAGGAAAACAATTCTAATTATAGTAAATATTTGTATTTAAAATAAAGAATTATAAGACTCCAATATCATTCTATTTATAAATAAATCATCAATCAATTGATATTATTTTTAAAGGAACCTCTCTTCTTAGAATAAGTAAATTCAAAATAGAGGCACTTTTACATAAGGGCGTAATTCGAGCTTTTCAACAATAAATTGCCGCCGAATTACACACCATTTTTTATAGTATTGAGGATACAACATTATCTAATTTTTAAATTAAAATCAAAAACTCGGTATCGGTCTTATTAACGGGTTAGATGTCTATAAAATATTTAATCAATCTCCGGCATATTCGGTCCATTTAGCAATGAAAAGAGCATACACGCCCGCAAGGTCTAAAA
>JALXDB010000415.1 GCA_026990615.1 Spirochaetota bacterium | reverse complement strand
TAAGAATGCAAGATTTACCCTTGATATGAAGCTTTTAAGCAACAGAGATCCCGAGATGGATAATCCTGAGGGCCTGGAGATAAGCGGTATTATTTATGGTGGCAGAGATTCAGACACATGGGTTCCTGTTGAAGAATCTTTTGACTGGGAGCATGGAATTATAACCAAGGGGGCAGCCCTGGAGTCGGAAACAACAGCGGCAACACTCGGTCAGGAGGGGGTTAGAAAGTTTAATCCAATGTCAAACCTGGATTTTCTATCAATAACGATTGGAAAGTATGTTGATATAAATCTAAAGTTTGGTGAGGGTCTAAAGAAACCTCCCAAGATTTTTTCGGTTAACTACTTTTTAAAGGATGAAAATGGAAACTGGTTGAATGAGAGGGAGGATAAGAGGGTATGGCTAAAATGGATGGAGTTGAGAACAAATGAAGATGTTGATGCAATTAAAACACCAACTGGTTATATCCCGAAATATGATGATTTAAAGAGACTTTTTAAGGATGTTTTAAATAAGGAATACTCAAAGGATGATTATGTAAAGCAGTTTACCCTGAGGATACCGGAAAACCTTGCTAAAATTGACAGGATAGTCTCGATTTATAAAAGCGATGTTCCCGATGCTCCACCGAGACTGTTTGATGTTCTTGAAGAACAGAAGAAGAGGCTTTTAGAATTGCAGAAAAAGGCCGGCGACTATGTATCACCGTTCGAACTTGAAAAGATGTCAATTTAGACGGGCATAAAATGAACCGGGAGTATGTAAGATTACTTGTAGCCCTTGCACTATGCGAGGACCTTTCCCCAGTACCGGATATATGCTTTAAGGAGTTTTTAAGTACCGGCAGGATAAAGGGGAGTGATGTTACCTCAGAAGCAGTTTTCAAAGACAGAGATACTCAGAGCGCCTTCAGGGTTATTACCAGATCGCCGGGAGTCCTATCCGGATTGGATGTATTCAAAGAGGTATTTTCACTGCTGAACAACAGAATAGAAGTAAATGCCATTTTAAGAAATGGAGACAGCTTTAAAAGCGGAGATACTATATGCAAACTTTCCGGCCCGGCTCTTGATATTCTCAAGGGCGAGCGAACCGCACTGAATTTTCTGGGCCACCTCTCCGGAATTGCAACCGAAGTAAACAGGCTTGTTAATGCCGCAGCAAATGGCAACATTAAAATTCTTGATACCAGAAAAACAACACCGGGTATGAGAATACTTGAAAAGATGGCGGTAAGGCATGGAGGAGGGTTAAACCATAGAATGGGCCTTTACGATATGGTACTGATAAAAGATAACCATATTGATTCAGTGGGTTCTATAAAGGATGCTGTGGATAGGGTTAAGAGTAGCTACGGGGGAAAATTTAAAATAGAAGTTGAAGCCAGAAATTTGAGCGAGGTGAGAGAAGCTGTTGAAGCAGGTGTTAACAGAATTATGCTGGACAACATGTCTCCACGTGAGGTGGGTGAGGCAGTAAAGCTTGTCCCAAGAGGAATAGAAGTGGAAGTCTCAGGGAACATGAATGAAGAAAAGATAAAACAGTTGAAAGGTATAAGAGTCGATTACGTTTCTGTGGGATATATAACTTACAATGTAAAGAGGGTGGATTTTTCTATGATAAGCCTTTAAATTATTACTATATAAATAATATAAAATTGGTAATATTTTAATTTAATTATATTTAAAAAATAGTTGATTTTAAACTGATTATAGTAGAGCGGTAAATGGTTTAACTTTTCAAGAATAATTTTTAAGATATGAAGCTTTATTCTAATCTTAACGCAAGTACAGATTCCCGGAGAACGGTAATATGGAATATATAGATATTGAAGGAATGTCTGACGAAGAGGTTGATGGCAGAATAAGAGAAATAAAGGCCAGGTTGGGAAGCAGAGTTTTTATGCCCGTACACCACTATCAGAGAGATGAAATAGTTCAATTTGCAGACGTTACTGGGGATTCGCTTCAGCTCTCAAGAGTTTCTGCTAAAACGGACGCCGAGTTTATAGTTTTCTGCGGTGTGTATTTTATGGCAGAAATAGCAAGAATTTTGGCCCCTCCGGATAAACATGTCTTTATACCTGACAAGTATGCAGGCTGCCCTCTTGCAGATTATGCGAGTATTGATGATGTATTAAAGGTATGGGAGCATCTGGATCATGACGATTTTATCCCAATTACCTATGCAAACTCACATGCAGAAATTAAGGCTTTCTGCGGCGAAAATAATGGACTTGTGTGTACGTCGAGCAATGCTGCAAAGCTCTTCAACTGGGTTTTAGGAAATTTGAAAAAGGTTTTTTTTCTGCCGGATGTTAATCTCGGTATAAATACTTCCGAAGCACTGGGCTTAAAGGATTATACCATTGTTGACGGTAGTACATCGGATTTCTCGGGTATAAATGATAAAAACGTTGTAATATGGAACGGAAACTGCCCCATCCACAGGGTATTTACGATTGATCATGTTAGATACTGGCGCGAGAAAGAGCCCGAGGCGAAGATAATAGTGCATCCCGAATGTACGCCAGATGTGGTAAAGGTATCCGACATGACAGGTTCTACTGCAGGAATAAAAAGGGCGGTTGAGGATTCACCAGCCGGAAGTAGATGGGTTATAGGAACCGAGTTAAACTTTGTCGAGCGTTTAAAAAGGCAAAATCCTGATAAGTTTATAGCCCCATTGGAAGATTCTATCTGTATGAATATGTCCAAAATAAGAAGAAGAAAACTGCTGAAGACTCTTATCCGGATTGAAAATGGGGATTATTCTGAAGAGGTGGTTGTTAGCTCTGAAATATCGGAAAAGGCCAGAATTGCCATAAACCGGATGCTGGAATTAAGCTGATGAAGACAAGAGTTTTTCATCTTGATGGTAAAAATATAAATTATGTAGCTTCAGAGGTAGCCACCAGTCTTTTAAACGGCGGAGTTTGTATAATCCCCACTGATACTATCTACGGAATTGTTGCCCTTGATGATAGATTAGAGGCAGTTAAAAGAGTATATGAGATAAAAAAAAGACCTCTTAGCAAAAAACTTATAAGATTAATAGGAAAATTGGAATTGATCAAGAGGTATACAGATCAAGAGGTTCCCGATAGGCTAAAAAGATACTGGCCGGGGCCGTTGACCATAGTCTTCAGGGGTAAAAACGGGGAAAGTATAGCGCTGCGTTATCCGGACAACGAGTTTCTTAATGCGCTGTTTATGCATCTTGGCGATAGAGCAATAGTTGCTCCGAGTGCCAATATCACAGGCAGGGATGAAATAAGAAGCTGTAAAGATCTTATAGATGAGTTTGACGGAATTGTTGATGTTATAGTATGTACAGATAGGCCGCCTGCTCTGAAGGCATCAACGATTATTGATATTACCGATGACGAAAACTGGAAAATACTCCGTCAGGGAGATTTAACTGTTGATTTATAAAAAATCCTGTACCTGTACAGAAGAATCTGTCGTATCAAAATGTCCCACCCGAAAGAATCCTTGATTACCTTCTGAATGTTTATCTTGTCCACCAACCGGTAGTGATGTCTGGCATACTTTCTACTGTATCCACCGGCTACCTTTCTATTGACGACCCTGTACCTTAAAATAAATCTTAGCGGTTTAATAAAGAGCTTGTCCCTGTAGTATGAAATGTGACTACTCCATGGAACTTCTTTTAAGAGCAGGTAGTTCCCTTCGATTATATACACTGTTCTTTTATTGTCTATAAAAATGCCTTTTTCTTCGGGTTCATGTTTGATTCTGGAATAGGCAGGCCAGTGAAAGGTATCCTCAGATTCTGTAAG
>JALXDB010000414.1 GCA_026990615.1 Spirochaetota bacterium | reverse complement strand
ATGTACAGGTCTTTAAAGTCGATCGAATTGAAAAGTTGATTAAAATCATCGCTGTCAACGATTAGCTCTTTGGCCTGGGGCTCCATATTCTCTATTGATATTTTTACCCCCAGCCTCTTTGAGTATGTGTATAGTTCTGAAATAGACTCTATCAGCAAATCAAAAAAGGTTTGTTTCCCTGCCGCTGTAAAACTCATTTTGCCGGGATGCAAAACCACTATTTCGGATTCTATATCCGAGGCTACTCTTATGGATTTTTTTATTTCTTTGATGCTGAAATCTCTCACCTCCTTTGAAAATGATGAAATATTTATGTCCCAGCTTATTGAATGAACCGTTGACGCCAGTGAGTTTGCCTTTAGAAGGCCTTTTAACTTCCTGTAGGATAGATCGAACTGGGTTAAATGGTCAACCCATAGTTCTATCGAATAGACTTCATATTTCGCTGCAAAATCCACAGCTCTGTAAGGTGGCATATTCCACAGGCAAGTTGAAGCCACTCCTATTTTCATGGAGACTCTCCATATCTGTAATATAACAGGGACTATTTCAACCTTAGTTGAAAATTTTATTAAAAATCTCGTTAGAAATTATGTGATAAGCCCCTGGATTATCGGTGTTTTTAAGCATCTTTGAATACCATTAAGTGTGTATAGTATAAATATTGTGCCGGAATGCTTTTCATTTTTGTCCGGATAAGCCCGGCTGAAAAATTTAGTTCCTAGTCTTTAAAATTCTGTATTGTACCAATACCGTTACAGTGAAAGTGTTCTGTTACTGCTTTATTACCATTTTATACTATTTTATTTCCATGTAATCGGACTACTTTAAAATGATTCAATTCAATGAAACATACCTCTTAATATTAGATGCAAGCAACTATATGTATGGTATATTGAACTTTTCCAGTATTTCCCTGCAGATTTTGATATTATCTTTTCTGTCCTGGGTTATAAGGGATATTCTTATTGTGTCTCCGATTCCGTTCATTAAAAGAATACCAATACCGACTATCGATCTTATGATTCCATCCTGGCCGTAACCAGATTCCGTAATTCCTATATGAATAGGGTAATCAACTCTGGATGATAGTATTTTGTTTGCTTCAACGGTCATGTTAACATCGGAGGATTTCAGGGATATTATAATGTCATAGAAGTTGTTTTTCTCTAACAGGGATATCTCTTCCAGGGCACTTTCAACCATTCCTTCGGCCGTTATCCCGCCGTATTTCTTTATAATCTTTTTAGCCAGCGATCCGCTGTTTACCCCGATCCTTATGGGTATTCCCCTTTCTTTTGCTGCAGATACAACCTTTGCAATATTTTTTGGATTCCCGATGTTTCCCGGATTTATCCTGAGCTTATCTATTCCGCTCTCTATTGAGATAAGTGCAAGTTTATAGTCAAAGTGAATATCAGCAATCAGGGGAATATTAACCTGTTTTTTTATTTCCCTGATTGCCTTTGCAGATTTTACATCGGGAACAGCAAGTCTCATCAGTTTTACGCCGAAATTTTCAAGGTCTACAATCTGTTTGACAGTTGAATCTATATCCGCAGTGTAGGTATTTGTCATCTCCTGTATAACAATTGGATTGTTCCCTCCAATTGTAATATTGCCCACCCTGACTGCTCTTGTGAGTTTTCTTTTAATAATCTGGGTATTCTGCATGATTTACCTGTTAAATCAATTCGATAATTTCATTCAATGATTTTATTTTATAGTCCGGTTTATAGGTGCCCCTGTAGTCTTTATCTTTTACTTCTGTTAAACTTGATTTAATCAGTACAGAAATGGCGAAATCGGCCCTTTTGCTTCCTTCGACATCCCTCGATAGGGTGTCCCCTACGTAAATGCATTCCTGAGGTTTTAAGCCTGTTTCATTCAGGGCCATATAAAATATTTCCGGCCTGGGTTTTCTTATACCGGCAGATACTGATAGAACTATAGATGAAAAGTATCTTTTTATTTCTAGCTTCTGGAGCCTTTCCGGAATAAGGGTTTCTGACATGGTGTTACTTATCAGGGCTATTGTGTACCCCATGTTGAATATGCTTTTTAGAACTTCCTTAACTCCTCTGCTGGGCCTTCTTGCGTACAGGTAGAACTCAAATACACTGCTCAGCTTCTCTGAGATTTTGCTGATAATCTCTTTCTCTTTTTCACCACTGAGTATGCCGTCAAGTAGAAACTCGGTCCAGATTTTGCTGTTGGGAAGCTCTGAGAAGTTGTTGTTTTTGTACCATTCACCGTAATTTTCAAGTCCCTTCTTCAAATTGTTTGAAAGTGCAGTTGTATCCAGATTTAGATTGAGGTTCTGATCTAAAATTTCTTTAATAATCTGAACCCCCTTATTGAAGGATGAATCTTTGTAGGTTACATCTTCCAGAACTCCTCCGTAGTCAAAAAAAACACCTTTTATTCTGTTGATAACAGCCGGTTTTAAACTACCCATACATTTTATCCTGAAGTTTTCTTAAAATTGATAAGGTTGATTCTCTGATTTCAACATCATCGTATCTTATTGGTGTATCTGCTGATATATCCTTTTTCAAAATTGCTCCTTCTGAAAGTCCGAGTGGTAAAAGATTCAGTTCCCTTGCCTTTGAAGCAGTTTCAATACCTCCGTATACGGTAAAACCTCCAATGCCGTCAATACTGTCGCCCTTTTTTAGATCCTTTTTACTGATTGTGATAACCTCGGTTGTCGGAGCAGTCGAAGTATTCAAAGATGGTTTTCCATACAGAACAGCATACGCTATTGAGATGGGCACCTCGATACTGGTCAGATGGTAGGGCCTGTAAAACAGGTAATTGGGCCCGTTCCCGATCTTGAGGTATCTTAATGTTTCATCCACAACTTTCCCCTTGTGCCTTGCTACCACAAATACGCCCGGAGCAAGGTCGCCTACAACATAGTCCACAACCCCAGTTTTTGTGAGTATTCCACCGTCGCTTTTGTGGCACAGTATGCTTGCTATCCTGTCAATATCAACGGCGGGGCCGTGCATATTTCTCCTATCTATTGTAAGACTGCAGGAGTTTGCAACCGATGACATCTCTATCATTGTTTTTGAACCGTCGACAAACTCCGTTAGTATACGTGGATTCAGGCCTTTGGATTTTGCTGTCTTTTCAAGTGTTTCGGGTGTTGCGTGATTGTCGAGAGGATTGTTCTTACCTTTGCCGCATGAAATTATCTCAAAACCGAGTGTTTTAAAAAAATCGTACATCTCTCTTAGAGCGGCCGGTTCGTCTCCTGTACATACCGTGTATACAACACCCGATGTTTTTGATAGTTTTGTGAGGATGTATCCGGCAGTTACATCTGTTTCAACTGTAAGAGTTGCAATATTGATATTTTCCAGAATTGATTTGTACGCAACCTCTGCCCCTATTTCGGGGATGCCAGTGGCCTCTACGATTATGTCTATACCCGGAATCTCAAAGATAAAATTGTAGTTTTCAGTTACAACCTTTTCTCTGTTAAAATCGACCAGCTCAAGGTCTCTTTTGCTCCCGCAGTATTTCGGATTTGAACTCCCCGCTGATTCAAAGGCCGCTTCGGCCCTTTTTATATCCTTATCAGAAATTGCCACCAGTTCCATACCCGGCGTTGATGAAACTACCTCGGCGATCCCCTGACCCATAAAACCGGCACCAATTAAGGCTATTCTTATCGGACGATCAAGATTTTTAAGTTCCTCGTACAGGTACATATGCCCCTTAATAATTTTGTAATAGGTTTGCCTTGTCTCTACATCTAAATTAGCAGTGCAGTAGAAATTTGTAAATCTGTTAT
>JALXDB010000413.1:1666-12491 GCA_026990615.1 Spirochaetota bacterium | reverse complement strand
AAATAGACAGTATAGACAACAGAATAATAAAACTGCTGAAAGCAAGGTTGAAATACGTTGAGAAAATCGGGAATATCAAGAGGCAGAACGGTCTTGAAATCTCCGATCAGAAGAGAGAAAACTTTATAATTCGAAAAATAGAAAAGTCCGTTAATCCGGAAGATGTCGAGCCAATAAAAGAAATCTACAGTACCATATTCGAAATATCCAAAAAGATAGAATCAAATAATAACACTCACAGGCAATAACATTGATATGGAAGGTTTCATCAACTCTGGAGAAAAGCCGTGGATATTAATTTAAAAGGAATACAGTCTCTCTCGGGTGAGATTACAGTACCAGGGGATAAGTCAATTTCACACAGGGCCCTGATACTCGGTGCTCTCTCATCCGGGAAGAACAGCATCAAAGGGTTATCCAATTCAAAAGATGTGTTAAGCACAAAAAACGTTCTTGAAACCCTGGGGATTCCTATAACTCTGGAAACCCGGGATTCTACCACAGTTGAAGGGGTAGGGATAAGCGGTTTTGAGAAGAGATCAGAACAAAACTTTATACTAGATTGCGGGAATTCAGGTACTACAGCAAGATTAATGATAGGATTGCTTGCTGGTGCCGGAATAAAAGCTGAAATCGTTGGAGACGAGTCTCTAAGCAAAAGACCAATGGGAAGAGTGGTAAATCCACTTAGGGGCATAGGAATTGAAATTGAAGATACAAATAATCATCTCCCAGTTAAGATAATGGGAGGAAGGCCGGTGCCCTTTAACTACAGGCTTGAAGTGGCAAGTGCACAGGTCAAATCAGCTCTCATATTGGCCTCACTTTTTATAAATGGAACATCCACTATAATAGAACCGGAGGAAACGCGGGATCATACAGAGAGAATGCTCCTGATGATGGATGCCGATATTAAAATCAAACATCTTCTTAACGGTAAAAATATCATCATAAATGGCAGAAAAGAATTAACTCCCCTTAACATAAAAATACCGGGGGATATCTCTTCTGCTGTATTTTTTATTGCAGCCGCAATGATCACTCCCGGTTCAGAGATAACAATCAGGCATGTGCTGCTAAATCCTACCAGGGCACATATACTTGATGTTTTCAAGAGGATGGGAGGAAATATAACTGTTGAGGTAGTAGAAGAGTTCCCCGAGCCTGTGGGGGATATTTATGTAAAGAGCTCCAAACTGAAGGGAACAACTGTAAGCGGTTATGAAATACCCCTTATAATTGATGAAATACCTGCCCTTGCTGTTGTTTCTATGTTTGCGAGGGGAAAGACATCAGTAAGGGGAGCGTCAGAGCTAAGAGTGAAGGAAAGCGACAGAATAAAATCAATAGTTCACATGGTAAATAGTTTCGGTGGCCGTATCGATGAGTTTGATGACGGATTTGTCATTGATGGGAAAACGAAAACAAAGTCCTGTGAAGTGGAAAGCTTCGGAGACCACAGGATCGCAATGGCTTCGGCTGTTGCAGCTCTAAATACAAGAGGTTCTACAACCATTAAAGATTTCGAAGCGGTGGAGATATCTTTTCCTACTTTTCTTGAAAAGATCAGGGCACTGACAAAATAAGCCAATTTTAAAGTGCCTGCTCCAACCGAGCTAACAGACTCACAGACCCAGAACACTTACCGTTGCTCCCTTCCGGGCCTGGCGGGGTTGGGTGCCTGAGCCTTGAGCTGCGCCCGATTATCAACGCAGGCACTTTAAAATTGGCCTAAAAAAAATGCGGAGAGAGTGGGATTCGAACCCACGGTACCCGGTTAGGGTACACACGCTTTCCAAGCGTGCTCCTTCGGCCTCTCGGACATCTCTCCTTTCCCGTTAGAAATATATATTTTGAAATAGAAAAAATCAAATTCAAAATCATCCTTCACACTATTTACAATACCTTACTATACCCTACAGCAGGGTCTATACTGTAAGCCGCTTTCCCTTCTCATCATTCCGGTTTATGTCTATTCGACTCTCTCCAATACACCGTTATTTAACTTAAAGATGCTGTTTTTGTCATCGTATATTTTTACATCCCAGTGGATGCCTGCTTTTATACTCCCATCATTCATAGGAGAAAGCACAAAAATGTTGACCTTTTTATACATCTTTTTATAGCCGTTGTATCTCCTCTTTTTCAAAACAAGAGAATACTCGTCTTTTGAAGGGTATTCAAATACAAAATTATAATCTATCTTCTTGAATGATACATCCTTTAAATTATAGAAATAACGCGGTTTGCTGTATCCTGATTTGATTTTGCCATCGGTCAGATAGGCTGTTTCTGTTTTCTCTACGATAATCACATTTATTTTCTCTTTCAGAATTCTGGACCTGTATTTCTCAAGCAATTTTTCGAACTGCCTTCTTTTTATAGAATAGTTACACCGGGGTTCAATACCAAAGATAATGTCCGGATACCTGTATCTGTCGGCTGTCAATTCATGCCATACTATCTTATGGTAATCCTCTTCAAAGGTTACAACGATGTTTTCTGCATCCTCACTGTAGAAGTTGTTACACTGATTTCTCTCCCAGTTATTGGCAAGCAATAGCGTTGTTTTATTGCGGAAGAAGTTTTTCCAGTAGCCATAAACCACCATCGAGTGATGCATCTTCCTGCTCACATAGCCCAGCACCACAGGTCGGGCAGATTTAATTTCTCCCTCGATAAAGTTCAGTTGCTTTTTAAGATCTTCGTTGCTCTGCTCCCCTCTGATAGATATTTTTCCAGTTATGAAATTTTCAAAAACAATGTCGTTCTGTTTAAAATCCATCGCTCTAATTATACGCGGGTCTTCTTCAGGTATTTCGTAAGCACAGTTATATGGCCATGGAAGAAGATCTGGATGCTCCAGATATAGTAACTCTCCACCACTAAACCCGTAACACCTGCCAATACTACCCTTGTAGAGAGAATACATTATATAAAGAAGGAGAACCTTTTGATTCAGATCAAGTGGACCGAACCTGTTTTTTCCCCAATCCAGAATTGTTGTTGAAACAAAATCGATCTTGTCCTCGAACTCTCCATCATTTGCAAATGAGAAGTTATTTTTACCCCATACAAATCTGACAAAAGAAATCTCATAGTTCCTATCAAAGATACCTGCATTCGTGTACAGCAATGCTTTAAAACGGTAGGTACCCGGTATTCTATAAGGTGTACCTCTAAAAATTACCTCTCTTCTCTTCTCGTGTATGGTAATTGTTAGATCAGAGATGGAATCCATATCAAAATCAAAATCCACCCTGTTAACATACCTTCCAGGATCTTTAAGCACAAACTCCAGTATTGGAGGTGTACCGCTATGGCATTCAATAGAAAGGGCTATTTCCCTGTTGATTCTATCGGCATCTGCTTCACTCTGTGGGTTGTATTTGTCGTAGGTATAACCGTAATAAGGAGCTGTGAATGATGCTGCAAAAAATAGAACAGCAAGACTAAACTTTACTATCCTCATCTGCCTTTTCTGATTCTCGATCACTGATTTCTTCATTTTTGTTTCTGTTGGATTTTATTTTTCCCAGCCTCTCAAGAAGGCCAATTACGTATCCCTTGGGAACCACAGAAAGCTTTCCATTTTCATACATCATAAAACCGTAGGGTTCTTTAAATATAGCCATTTTACATACCGTTTCATCATCAGCGAAATAGGCCATGGTAATATACTTTTTGGACTCTTTATCCTTGTAGGATGCAACATATACATCTCTATCGGTTATTATATCTTTGTATCTGGTAACATTCTTATCCCGCAGAAATTCCGGAAGTCTGGCCAGCCTGTATCTTTTTAACAGGATAATAAGAATAATAAAACCCAGTATAACTATAACTGCAATAATCATAGCGCTGCCCCCGGATTAATATTTTAAAATCTGAGCTCTCCCTGCCGCTATTTTAATCCCTCTAAAACCAAATTTAGCTTCTCGATCTTCTCTTTATAGGTATTGTACTTCTCTTTTTCCTTATCTATTACACTCTCCGGTGCCTTTTTTATAAAATTTTCATTCATCAGTTTTTTATGGCTTTTTTCAAGCTCCTTCTCCAGCTTTTCTATCTCCTTTTCAAGCCTCTTTTTCTCCATATCAAGGTCTATAATATCCCTGAGTGGGATATACACCTCGTATCCCTTCCCCACAGCAGTAGCACTTCCGGACGGCTTGGTCAAGTTTGCCCCACATTCTATCTGCTTCACTCTTGCAAGAAATTTTATGATCTCCATCATCGATTCAACTACCTTTACGACTTCCTCCTCACCTGTTTTAATTAAAACATCCGCTTTAACCTCTGGAGGAACGTGCATTTCTCCTCTTATGTTTCTGATATTGTATACTAAATCTTTGAGTATATCTATCTCGTTCTCGCTCTGCTCGTTCACCATACTCTCATCATATTCGGGGTATTTTGACACCATTATACTTTCTTTTTCCTTTTTGATCGGTAGTCTCTGCCAGATCTCTTCTGTAATAAAAGGCATAAAGGGATGTAGCAACCTCAAAGATTTATCCAGTACATGCACGAGCATCGAAGCCACCCTGATCCTATCCTCCTCATCATCACCGTAGAGATTAACTTTTGATATTTCTATATACCAGTCACAGAATTCATGCCAGAAGAATTCGTATATGATAGATGATGCATCATTTAGCCTGTACTTTTCAAGATACTCATTCATAGACCTGACGGTCCTATTTAGCCTGCTGAGGATCCACCTATCCGCAGGGTCTAAATTTAGGCTTCTGATATCCCTTATTTCAAGATCACCGATATTTGAAAGTATATACCTTGAGGCATTCCAGATTTTATTGGCAAACCTGGCGCCTATCTCGAACTTATCCATTGAAAGAAGAAGATTCTGCCCCAGAGGAGTTATATTTACGATTGTATATCTCATGGCATCTGCACCGTATTTCTCTATAACCTCTATTGGATCGATGCCATTTCCAAGAGACTTGCTCATCTTTCTCCCCTGTGCATCCATCACAACCCCGTGAATAAATACATCCCGGAAGGGGATTTCACTCATAAACTTTAAACCGCTCATTATCATTCTGGCAACCCAGAAAAATAGAATACCTGGGTCTGTCACAAGCACATCGGTCGGATAGTAGTATTCCAGCTCCGGAGTGTTTTCAGGCCATCCGAGGGTGGAAAAAGGCCACAGTTGCGAAGAAAACCATGTGTCAAGAACATCTTCATCCTGCCTTATTTTTTTACTCCCACATTTGGGACATTTATCGGGGTCGTCGCTCCGGGCAAATGTATTGCCGCATTCATCACAGTAGTAGACAGGTATCCTGTGGCCCCACCATATCTGACGGCTAATACACCAGTCCCTTATATTCTCCATCCAGTTCATATAGACCTTTTTCCATCTCTCCGGGAAGAATTTTATCTTCCCTTCCTCAACAACCTTTATAGCAGGTTCGGCCAGGGGCTTCATCTTAACAAACCACTGTTCCGAAAGCCATGGTTCAACAACAGTATGGCATCTATAGCAATGGCCAACCTCATGTTCATGGGGCTCCACCTTCACAAGCAGCTCTCTCTTTTTAAGTTCCTCGATTACAACCTCGCGGCATTCGTATCTATCCATACCGAGGCATTCAGAGATACCGTTTTCATTTATAGTTGCATCTATATTAAAAATATTCACCTGCTCTAAATTATGCCTTAAACCTACCTCAAAATCGTTCGGGTCATGAGCCGGAGTTATCTTAACAACTCCTGTGCCAAATTCAGGGTCAACATAATCGTCAGCAATAACGGGTATCTCTCTTTCAACTAGAGGCAAAATGACCTTCCTGCCTATATACTTTTTATATCTGCTATCAGATGGATTTACAGCAACTGCGGTATCTCCCAGCATTGTTTCAGGTCTTGTGGTTGCAACGATCAAACCTCCTTCTTCATCCTTGAAGGGGTACTTTATGTAGTACAGATATCCCTTTTCAGGTTCATGCTCAACTTCCTCATCAGCAAGGGCAGTCTGACACCTCGGGCACCAGTTTATAATGTACTTTCCCCTGTAAATAAGCCCCTCATCAAATAATCTAACGAAGACCTCTTTAACTGCCCTCGACAGGCCCTCATCCATAGTAAATCTTTCACGATCCCAATCACAGCTTGCCCCTAATTTTTTAAGCTGATTGATAATCGTAGAACCGTACTTCTCCTTCCACTTCCAGACAAGTTTTACAAACTCTTCCCTTCCCACATCATGTCTGGTTTTACCTTCTTTTGCAAGCTGGCGTTCAACAACATTCTGTGTTGCTATACCTGCATGGTCAGTCCCTGGAAGCCAGAGAGTGTTGTAACCCTGCATCCGCTTCCATCTAATCAGAATGTCCTGAATAGTATTATTCAATCCATGCCCCATATGAAGAACACCGGTTACGTTCGGAGGAGGTATAACTATTGTAAAGGGTTTTTTCTCAGGATCTACTTCCGAATGGAAAAACTTCTTACTCTCCCAGAATTTATACCATTTATCCTCGATAGTTTTGGGGTTGTAAACTTTGTCCATCTCCATGGTATATCTTCCTCTACATTGTTTAATTTCTCAGTAAAATTTGGAAAAACATAACTAACAATTGTAATCCAGTCAAATTTTTATAGAAGTAATGCGAAAACCACCAATTCTTCAACACCCAATATCATGAATAAATAAGCATTTAAAAATAAAAATATTTAAAGATTGCAAGATAACTATTATCTTGGTTAGGAAGATACTGGCAATACAATAACCGGAGGAAATAATGATCGATATATACTACAAAGAAGAGGGCAATCAGATAGAAAAACTGGATTCACTTAAACCTGGTTGCTGGATCAATGTAATAAATCCATCAGAAGAAGAGATTGAATATTTAAGCGAAACCACCAAGGTACCAAAAGAGTTTATTACATATCCTCTTGATATAGATGAAAGGGCAAGGGTTGAAATTGAAGATGAAATTACAATGACAATTTTAAGAATACCATACTATGATAAAAACAACGAGGAAAATCCCTTTATAACCATACCTCTGGGTGTAATATTTACAGAGGAGTATGTAATAACAATATCCCCTCATAAGACTAGAATTTTTTCGGATTTTATACACGATAAAACAAAAAGATTTAAAACAACCGAGAAGAACCACTTTCTACTGCTTATATTTTTAAAAACCGCATCCCTCTACCTTAAGTATCTAAGAGAGATAGATAAAAGAACGGATATAATTGAGAAGGAACTTCATAAATCCATGAAAAATGAAGAATTAATACGTCTTCTAAGCATAGAGAAGAGCCTGGTTTATTTTACCACCTCGCTGAGATCCAACGAGTTTATGATGGAAAGACTTCAGAGAACCGATATATTGAAGATGAACGAGGAGGATCAGGAACTTTTGGATGATGTAATAATTGAAAATAAACAGGCCATTGAAATGGCCAACATATACAGCAACATATTAAGCGGAATGATGGATGCCTTTGCCTCGGTAATTTCTAACAATTTAAATGTGGTGATGAAATTTCTAACATCGATAACCATAATCCTTATGCTTCCAACATTAATTGCAAGCATCTACGGAATGAATATTAAACTGCCATTTCAAAACTCACCCCACGCATTTTTAATAACAATGGTAATCTCGCTTATTCTTACGATAATCGGGATTATACTCTTCAAAAATAGAAAATGGCTGTAAATTATCTATTGAAATTTTCGATTTTTTTTGTAAAATTAATCTTCTAATAAAATTATCTAAATCTTTTACAAAAACTAACAAACAAAAATAATTTACCAGTATGAAAAAGATAAAAAATAAGAGGAAAGTAGTTCTAATAACCGGAACATCCTCGGGTATAGGTAGGGCAACAGCTTCTTACCTTTCGGAACGAGGTTTTAAAGTATACGGAACTGTCAGAGATCCAAAGGATTCATACAACTTTGGCACCATTAAAATGGATGTTACCGACGACATCTCTGTAAAAAATGGAATAAAAGAAATAATCGACAAAGAAGGCAGGATCGATGTTCTCATCAACAATGCCGGCATTGGCATTGCAGGTGCAATAGAAGACACCTCGATAGATGAAATACACAGGCAGTTCGATACAAACTTCTTCGGTCTGATCAGGGTATGCCAGAATGTTCTGCCCATAATGAGAGAGCAGGGATGTGGACTTATAATAAACATAGCCTCAATGGCCGGACAGATAGGTCTCCCGTATCAGGGGATTTACAGTGCAAGTAAATTCGCAATAGAAGGACTCTCGGAGGCACTACGGCTCGAGGTAAAACAGTTTGGCATTGATGTCGTTCTCATAGAGCCGGGCGATATAGCAACATCTTTTACCAAAAACAGGGCATTAATCAAACGCCATAAAAATAAAACATCCTACAGCGAAGGTTT
The DNA here is from genome assembly GCA_026990615.1 of Spirochaetota bacterium. Classification (GTDB taxonomy): domain Bacteria; phylum Spirochaetota; class B62-G9; order B62-G9; family B62-G9; genus JALXDB01. The sequence continues at coordinate 4,077 of JALXDB010000413.1, read as the reverse complement.
TGCAAAAACATTGGAGGTAATTGAAAAGGATGAGTCTTCAGGTCTGCCACCTGAAAAAATTGCCAAAAAGATATTTAAAATAATAACATCCCGACACAGGAGATTCAGGTACACACCGGGAGCATTAGAACAGCAGATAGTATTTTTTCTTAAAAAACTGCTTCCCTATAGTGTCTTTTCCCTTATTCTCACATCCCATTACAAAATACCGACCAGAAAAAAATAGCAAATTAGAGCCTGCTTTCCCTTCAATTTAACCCGGGTGATATACCAGAAAAAATATATCAGTTAAGCCGAAGGCGCGAAAAAATCCTACAATTCAATAGTTTTAAAACTATGTTCCCTTTAAATACTTTAAATAAATGGATTAACACCGCTGTTAAACAACAGATAAACACTCAAGTCTTCATCCGCTGTAACATCAATAAATATCCAATAAAAAAGGCATCCGGTTTTAAAACCGAATGCCTTTTCTCTCAAGTTTACCGATCCCTGTATTTCTTATTACAAGCTATGCTACTGTAATATCCTTGTTAAGGTATACGTCCTGAATTGCATTGAGAAGCTCAATTCCCTCTTTCATCGGTTTCTGAAATGCCTTCCTGCCGGAAATTAATCCCATACCACCTGCTCTCTTATTTATTACTGCAGTTCTAACAGCCTGGGCAAGATCATTTTTCCCGGAAGCACCACCGGAGTTAATTAATCCGGCCCTTCCCATGTAACAGTTGATAACCTGATATCTCGTAAGATCAATTGGATGGTCGGAAGTCAGCTCTGAATAAACCTTCTCATGGGTTCTTCCGAAGTTCAATGCGAGGTATCCACCATTATTCTCAGCCTGCTTCTGCTTTATGATATCAGCCTGAATAGTTACACCCAGGTGATTGGCCTGACCTGTAAGATCGGCAGAAACATGATAATCTTTATCCTTCTTAAAGGCGCTGTTTCTGAGGTATGCCCATAGAACCGTAAACATGCCGAGGCTGTGGGCGTATTCGAAGGCCTCACTTATTTCCTGAATCTGCCTGCTCGACTCCTGTGAACCAAAGTAAACGGTCGCACCAACTGCAACCGCACCCATATTAAAGGCCTGTTCCACGCTGGCAAAAAGAATCTGATCGTATTTGTTTGGATATGTTAAAAGTTCATTGTGGTTTATCTTAAGGATAAACGGAATCTTGTGGGCATATTTCCTTGCAACAGCACCAAGAACACCAAGAGTCGAGGTTACAGCATTGCATCCGCCTTCAATTGCCAGTTTTACAATGTTTTCAGGGTCAAAATAGTCCGGATTTGGGGCAAAAGCGCTGCCGGCTGAATGCTCTATTCCCTGGTCAACCGGTAAAATTGAAAGATAACCGGTTCCTGCAAGTCTACCGTGATTAAATACCATCTGGAGGTTTCTCAAAACTGCAGGAGGCCTGTCTGTATGATATAAAACTCTATCTACAAAATCAGGTCCTGGCAAATGCAGTTTTTCCTTTGGAAATTTTGCTTTATACTCTAAAAGGTCTTTTGCCTCATCACCAAGCAGTTTTTCTACATCAATCATCGTTTCCTCCTTAATTTGTTTTTTGTTTGTAAATTAAAATCTACTAAATAATATATAAAAACTTTTTGCATAAATCAAACATTCATACGTCTATACAAGTATTTTACAAATAATTCAATATTTTGTCAGCAATAATTCTGTCTCCATCGGGGTAAATCAGACCAAAAGCATTCTCTCCCATCTCTTTCATCAACTGTTTGTTTTTAACCAGTCTCTCTACCTGTCTGTAAAGGGTGTCACCGTTTAATCTTTCATCTTCAATAATAATAGAAGCCCCCCCTTCTTTCAAATAATTTGCATTAAACAGTTGCTCGCCCCTGCTTTTACTTTTAGGTAGTGGAACCAGTATCATCGGCTTTTTTAGATATGCAATCTCATATATTGCACCTGCCCCGGCTCTCGATACAATAAGGTCAGAAGCAGCCATTACATCCCCCATCTCATCCTTTATAAACTCAAACTGCCTGTACCCCGCTGCTGTTATATCTCTATTAAGATTTCCAGCACCACATTGATGAACAAGGTAGAAATCCAGTTTATGCTCTGCCACCATCTCCCAGACCGCCCTGTTTATTGACATTGCGCCAAGGCTTCCCCCGATTACCAAAACAATGGGCATGTCTTTAACAAATCCAAGAAACTCCCTGCCTCTGGCACCACTGGCATTCTTAATAGACTGTCTTATCGGATTCCCCGTAATGAAAACCTTTTTATCTGAAAAATACTCAGCTGTTTTTCTAAAAGATACACATATGAGATCGGCGAACCTCGAATTTATCCTGGTGGCAAGACCCGGAATAATATCGCTTTCATGGATAATCACAGGCACCCTGTTTAACCATGCAGCCATTACAGG
>JALXDB010000413.1:0-1656 GCA_026990615.1 Spirochaetota bacterium | reverse complement strand
GGTTTAATACGCCTTATTACAAAATAAGACCCCAATATCCCTAAAAAAATGCGAAATAGATCTGTAAAGTTCTTCAATGAAAAATACCTTCTGAGTTTGCCAGCTTTTATCCCGTAAAACCTAACCCCTATCTCACTGGCTGCCTTCTCTTCCCGTCCCCCTTTAACCCCGATCCATGCAATCTCATCTCCCATCAACCTCTCTTTAAGCACATCTATTACCGCAATGATTGGAAATATGTGCCCTCCGGTTCCACCGCCGGTTACAGCCACCATAGTTCTATCCAACTCCGCTCGACAAAAAATTATTTTAAAAATAACCACTTTAATTGTAATATTAAAGCAAAAGATGTTTTAAAGGTTTAAGGAGGCCATATATGGATTTAATAAATGTTAAAGTTGAGGTTCCGGAGGGAACAAACGTTATAATCGGACAGACTCATTTTATAAAAACTGTTGAAGATATATACGAGGCCATAGTCAATACAAGCCCTTCCATAAAGTTCGGAATAGCCTTCAACGAGGCTTCAGGCCCGTGCCTTGTAAGAAAGGACGGAAACGATAACGAACTTGTAAAACTCGCATGTGATACAGCCCTTAAAATTGGAGCCGGGCATATCTTCGTGGTATACATCAAAGAGGGGTTCCCAATAAACATTATACCTGCAATCAAAGACGTAAGAGAGGTCGTTAATATATACTGCGCCACGGCAAACCCCCTTGAAGTTGTGGTGGCTGAAAGCGAGCAGGGAAGAGGCATTATGGGTGTAATAGACGGATTCCCACCGAAAGGGGTGGAAACAGACGGTGATATAAAAAAGAGGATTGAACTACTTCAAAAATTTGGCTATAAGCGCTGACTTTTTAAAGACTGTACGTCAAAAACATCTACTTAGCTTTCTATACGGCACTTTACACCGTACATCAAAGGCTTGCAGCGGATAGTTCCTTTTGCAAACAGATTCTCATCCTGTTCTGCCGTTGACTCGTAGCTCAGTATACGGCAGGCCTTATAATTCCAGACATCTAAACATTGTAATATCACAGTGGGTCTATCGTTTGCGAGAGGGCCATTATGTCCATGTTCCAGATATTGTAATGCCCGGGGAGGTTGATAATTACCTCAACCATTTTTGCAACATCCTCGGGCTCAATCATCTTTCCATCGGCAAACACACTCTCAATTCCCGCCTTTTTAGCCCATTCAGTATTTATCATTGCCGGAGCAAGTATACTTACTTTAATTCCGTATCCTTTTAGTTCATTCCACAGGGCCTTCGAAAATCCTTCAACTGCATGCTTCCCAGCAGTGTAAACGGCCAGCCTGCTTCTCGTTCTCTTCCCCAGAATCGAGCTGATATTTATTATATGTCCACTTTTCTGCCTCTTCATCACAGGAATAACAGCCTTTGAACCGTAGAGAACACTCATTACATTGACCTTTATACCGAGGTCTATCTCATCAACTGTTAAACTATCAAACTCTGTATACCTTATTCCTGCACCCACATTGTTTACAAGAACATCTATCCTTTTGTAACTTTTTAAAACCTCATCAAAAAACTTTTCAACATCATTCCATACAGTCATATCACACGAAGCAGCAAAAATCTCTCCACCTTCCCTCTGTACATCCTCCTCCAGCTCTCTTAAAAGA
>JALXDB010000412.1:3031-3833 GCA_026990615.1 Spirochaetota bacterium | reverse complement strand
AAGGTCACTAAAATATGAAGCTACCTTTTGTTTAAAACTCTCAGGAATAACTATACTTGATTCAGCTGTTTCAATACTGTATATACCGTAAAATAGACTTTCAAAACTTTCACCGGAACTCTTTCCGGATACATCAACTTTTCTTACCAGATCTTCGATTTCAAAAATTGATTTTGCCATATGAGCACCGTCCAAAAATCAAAATTTCATTCATAAAGTAGCTATAGAAATCGGCTTCAGAAAATACTGATTTCGCAATTGTTCCTCAAAATTGACCTGGTATCATAAATCGTTACTAACTACTGTTTTAACTATCACTTTAACTTTTGCCGGGTCTAAAAGTATCAATCATACGTGACAACATCCACAATATTTACCCATCCATACACCCTGCAGTAGTACCTACCGGCCCCCACATTAAACTCGGGATTGCCTTTCAGCAGTATATCCCCTTTAATCTTTAGAGGTTTTGAACTCAGCTGCCTTTTGGCATCTACAAGGACCAGGTTTTTCAGCGCGTTCCTGTAGGCTATCTGCCTGCCCTCCCATCCCTGGTAAAAATCTGATGTGCCCTCGGCATCCTCCAGTTTTAAGGTTCTGCTCCTGAAAGCGGACAGCCACTTTTTTACAGAAGGAGTAAGATCAAACTCAATTTTAACTCTGTAAATCTTACCCAAAGTTCCGGAACCTATTACCCTGACATACGAAGACGGAATTTCCCCTTTTAGCTTTACCTTAAAAACCTCTTCCTTGTGCATCAATTTGCTGCCGGGTTGATACTCAAATGTGTATCCATAAACAT
>JALXDB010000412.1:0-3021 GCA_026990615.1 Spirochaetota bacterium | reverse complement strand
CTGCTGTAGTCAATAAGCGGAGGTGCATTTTCAGAATCTGCCTTCCTATTGTTAAACGAATCCTTTACTTCAACTACAACGGGATATTCCCCGTATACAATCATTCGATCGGGAACAGTATCATTGACTCCGGGCATATTTTGTGAAAAGCTGTTTGGAGGAGAAACTAATTCAAATAGAGGTATAAGAGCTATCAATATAAAAAACAAGAATTTTAGCTTCACCAGAACCCTCACAGTTTAAAAAGTGTATCCTGTACTAACCGGATATAAAAACTGGATATAAAAATCTATGTACAAATCTATGTACAAAAATAAAAAATTGTCTGTTTATCATATGATTCATCAAAATTATCTTAAAAATCTAAGAGGAATCGGATCACTCTCTGTATATACCAATCGGAATATACCTGTACTACTGTACGAATTACCAACATTTTTTTATAAGATTTTTAAAATTATTATGGATTGATATGACACTAAATATAAAAGATTAAAAATACCCGGCCTATCCCTATAAATACGGATGTATAACTCTCATTTCTACTATATTGACCTAATCTTTACTGCCCCGAGCTAAAAACCCAAGCTGGCTTAAACAAGACGTCAAAAAAATAAACCGAATAGTTTCAGTATAATTTGATACGCCGTTCTCTGCGTACCCCGTTATACAACCCGGTATACAAATAGTATAAATAGTGCAAATATACTACATACTTTTGAACAGCTCTGTATCCTATATCCAGCTACAACACACGATAAAACTGCCCTTTCAACACCATAAAATATCAAAGTCCATTAAAAGAAAAGCAAATCAGGCAATTCTTTCTTTTTTTACCCTTTCTATCTCATCTCTGAAAACAATAGCTCTTTCAAAATCAAGGTTCCTTGCAGCATCCCGCATCTCTTTTTCGAGTTCCTTTATATATCTCTTTCTATGATTTGGATTCAATAGATTGTACCTTCTCTTTATCACCTCTATATCGCCAAAGGAAATATCTTCTTTCTCCTTTTTCTTTCTTTTAAGAATATCCGTTATCTCCTTTTTAATACTCTCAGGCACAATCCCATGTTCCTCATTGTATTTCTGCTGTATCTCCCTTCTCCTCTTTGACTCGGTAATCGCCTGATTCATAGCATCGCTTATCCTGTCTGCATACATCAGCACTTTCCCATTTACATGACGCGCAGCTCTTCCCGCTATCTGAATGAGGGATGTAGCCGACCTCAGGAAACCAACCTTATCAGCATCAAGTATGGCCACAAGCGACACCTCGGGCAGATCCAGCCCTTCTCTTAAAAGATTTATACCCACAAGTACATCGTACTCGCCTCTTCTCAAGTCTCTCAGGATATCCACCCTTTCGATTGTGTGTATCTCAGAATGAAGGTAAGTTACCTTGATTCCTATCTTAGCCAGATATGAAGAGAGGTCCTCGGCCATTCTCTTTGTAAGGGTCGTGACAAGCACCCTCTCGTTGTTTTTAACCCGCTTTTTAATCTCCATGATCAGATCATCTATCTGATTACTGGTTGGTCTTACCTCTATCTCCGGGTCAAGCAGACCGGTTGGTCTTATCAGCTGTTCTACAATTTGAGAGCTCTTATCCCTTTCATACTGCCCGGGAGTTGCAGAAACAAACACTACCTGATTAACCATTCTTTCAAATTCGTCAAACCTCAACGGCCTGTTATCAAGTGCGGAAGGTAGCCTGAAACCGTGCTCTACAAGGGTAAGCTTTCTGGAACGGTCACCCTCATACATAGCTCCGATTTGAGGAACGGTAACATGGGACTCATCTATAAACATAAGATAATCATCGGGGAAATAATCCAGCAGAACAGCAGGTCTTTCACCCTCTTCACGCCCGAAGATATGCCTCGAGTAATTCTCAATTCCGTTGCAGTACCCAACCTCCCTCATCATTTCAAGATCGTACTCTGTTCTGGATTTTATCCTCTGGGCTTCAAGAAGCATTCCTCTGTCAAGAAAATACTTATACCTCTCTTCAAGCTCTTTCTCTATCTTTTCAATTGCTGTAAGCATATCAGACTGTTCGACCACGTAATGGGTGGCAGGATAAACAATTATTCTTTCCCTTTCCTCAATAACTTTACCCGTAAGAGGATCAAATTGGAGAATTCTGTCCACTTCATCACCAAAGAATTCAACTCTAAATGCGCTCTTTGCATACGATGGAAATATCTCTATTACATCTCCCCTCGCTCTGAAAGTCGACCTGGTCAGCTCAAAATCGTTTCTGCTGTACTGAATATCTATCAATTTTCTCAGTACATAATCCCTTTCGTATTCCTTCCCGCGCTCCAATATCAACCTCATCTTTCTGTAGGTTCTTGGATTACCAACCCCGTATATACAGGACACTGTTGCAACAACTATAACATCATCCCTCTCCATTAGAGCGCTAGTCGCTGAAAGCCTCATCCGGTCTATTTCATCGTTTATGGAAAAATCCTTTTCGATAAAGGTATCTGTAGCAGGCAGGTAGGCTTCAGGCTGGTAATAGTCGTAGTAGCTTACAAAATATTCAACTGCATTTTCAGGGAAGAATTCTTTAAACTCCCGGTAAAGCTGGGCTGCCAGGGTCTTATTGTGGGATATTACAATAGTTGGTTTGTTGACCTTTTCTATTACCGCTGCCATCGTATAGGTCTTTCCGGACCCTGTCACCCCGAGAAGAGTCTGATACCTGTCTCCCCTTCTTATTCCTTCAACCAGCTTTTCTATTGCCTGCCCCTGATCTCCCTTGGGGCCGAAGGGCGCCTTTAATTTAAACCTTGCCATGTAAAAAAGTTATTTCTCTTATGGCAAAAAGTCAAAATTATAGAAAGAATACTCCCCCTGATACTATTCCTACCTGTAATACCTCTGCCGGTAAAGTTAAACATAGGATAATAGTGGCTACTGGTAATAAAGTATTTTAAACTTTTGTATCTTTAAATAAAATGTTAACGGCATTTCAAACAGTTTAAACTCGACAGAAGGCTCTGATCCGCTTAA
>JALXDB010000411.1 GCA_026990615.1 Spirochaetota bacterium | reverse complement strand
GTATTAACCTTAAATTCCAGCATGATACCAATTGATATCTGTAATGTTAAAGAGGCTATAACATTACAGATACTCAACAAGGCAGAAGCTGTAAAAGTTGACGAAAAATACGTCATCAGGTCCCAATATCTTACCATACCTCTTCCTAGGGTAATAATGCTGTTAAACTTTCACAAGATTCCTAGAAAAAGAGTTGTTTTTTCTAGGTTGAATATAATCTACAGGGATGATATGAGGTGCCAGTACTGTGGCAAAAGATTCAGGATCGACGAACTCACCGTTGATCATGTTATCCCCCTGAGCAGATGGGATGAGATACCTGAATCGAAAAAACCGGCCAGCCCGAACTCATGGGAAAATCAGGTAACGGCATGTAAAAGATGTAACGCCATTAAAGGGAATAAGCTGTTAGAGGAAACTAACCTTAAACTTCTTAAAAAACCGGTCGAACCGAAGTATATGCCCTATCTTGTAATCTCAAAGCAGAAGGCAAAACAGTATGGATGGCTTGAATTTCTGAACTACAACGTCAGAATTATCGAAGCTATTCAAACATGAATATTACAAACTCGCCCTGCAAAATAGCTTAGAAATCTTTTTTATCCCTTTGCAGGGCACTACCAATGCAAACAAATAATCTGTAGATACTGGGATAAACTGTAAAAAGATAGATGAGGACACAACAAAATATTTGAAACTGCCGGATACAGGAGGCATATATGGAAATCAAAATTGGTAAAACCAGAATAAAAACAATTGTAGCTGACATAACAACCCTAAAAGTAGATGCTGTCGTAAATGCCGCAAACTCAAGCCTGATGGGAGGGGGCGGTGTTGATGGAGCAATCCACAGAGCTGGGGGACCCGCAATCCTGGAGGAATGTAAAAAGATAGTGGCTAAAATTGGGCGACTACCCACAGGAGAAGCTGTTATAACAACTGCGGGGAATATGCCATCAAAATACGTTATACACACCGTTGGTCCTGTATGGCACGGAGGAACAAGGGGAGAGCCAGAGCTTTTAAGAAACTGCTATATAAACAGCCTGAAGATAGCAAAGGACCACAATTTAAAAACTGTGGCATTCCCTTCTATTAGTACAGGAGTCTACGGTTATCCTGTGGACAAAGCTGCGAAGATTGCGGTAAAGGCTGTGGTAGATTTTGTAAGGGAAAATCCGGATATATTTGATGAAATTATCTTTTGCGGATACGATCCTTTCACCGAAAAACAGTATGCCTCAGAGCTTGAAAACTATAAATAAGACTGGTATGTATATGCATTCATTTTGAAGCCAGGGATATCTTATAGAACACTCCAGTAATGAAAAAATACGAATATGCGTATATAAAGTGTAAATCTGCGATAAGTCAAATATCTATATTCTCCTTCACAACTGAAACAGGTAAATACTCCATCTTTATATTTTCCATTGCCCTGATTGCATTCACCCCCGCTTTTGGATGCACCTTCTCTATCTCTTTTACAATTCTCTTAAACATCTCCCTCCTGGTTTCATGATTAAATGGACATCTGCAGTGAACAGCGGGGAAATTGTACAGTCTGGCAAACTTCTCCGTATCCGATTCAGGAATGTTGTACAGAGGCCTAATGATGGTCATCTTACCCTCAAATAGGGATTGATACGGAAGCATAGTTGAAATTTCAGCATGGTAGAAGATATTCAACAGAAGGGTTTCTATAACATCGTTTCTGTGATGTCCTAGGGCGATCTTATTGAATCCCATCTTATTTGCCAGTTCAAACAGAATACGCCTTCTGTTCCATGAACACCAGAAGGGGTTTAACCCCTTTTCATTTTTGATTCTGGCATGTACAATTTTGTAGGGATAATTATTGCTTTTTAAGAATTCTTCCATCTTTTCAGGCTTGATAATTCCCTCACATGGCAGATCTGTGGCAATATGCACGGCAAGAAGCTCGTACTGGTTCGGATAGAAACCCCGCCTATCCTCAAGAATCTTTAAAAGGGTAAAGCTATCCTTCCCCCCTGATACACCAACGAGTATCCTATCACCTTCTTCTATCATCCCATACTTTTTTATGGTTTTTCCAACCTTTTTAATCAGGTAGTACTCAAAGCTGTTTTCTTTCTTCATTTTTTTGTTTACAATAGGCAAATCACCCATTTCCGGTTCTATACCTCCTCTTTCTTCGCTTCATTCCACATCCTGTCAAGTTCATCCAGGCTATAATCCTCGACTTTCTTTCCCGATTCACGCACTTTTTTCTCTATAGATCTGAATCTATCCATGAACTTATTAACAGTTAGCCTCAGGGAATCTTCTGCATCTATTCCTAAAAAACGCGATACGTTTACCAGAGAAAACAGAAGGTCTCCAAATTCTTCTGATATTTTTTCTTTATCTTTATTGACCACTGCTTCTTTCAATTCCCTGACTTCTTCTTCCACCTTATCCAGGGTACCATCGATGCTGTCCCAGTCAAACCCCACCCTCTTAGCCTTTTCCTGTACTCTTCTGGCCTTAAGCAGAGCAGGAAGCCCCTCCGGGACACCATCAAAAATAGATTTTTTCCCCTCTTCCTTCTTGATTTTTTCCCAGTTTTTCAACACTTCTTCTGAACCGCTTACCTTCACATCTCCAAATACATGGGGATGACGTCTTATAAGTTTTTCCACAATGCCATTGGCTACATCATCAATTGTAAATTTCCCCTCTTCCTTTGCAAGCTGGGCGTGAAAAACCACCTGGAGCAGCAAATCACCAAGTTCCTCTTTCAATTCTTCATAGTCTTCTCTATCAATTGCGTTTATTACTTCATAAACCTCTTCAATCAGATACGGTTTCAAAGACTTGTGTGTTTGTTTTTTATCCCAGGGGCAACCATTTTCCCCTCTAAGTTTCTCCATTACCTCTACAAGCTTATAAAAAGGTTTCAATTTCTTCTCCTTAAAAAATCGTATTGGCATCTATAACCGGCTAAAGTTTTTAATAACATACTGTTAAAAATTAAATAAAAGATTTATTTTAATAAAGAAAAATATAATGTTATTCTATTCCTAAAAAGATGATATAATATTAATCAAATAAAACGTGACAGGACTTATCGTATGAAAAGGTTTTTGATATTTGTATTTTTTCTCGTAGCTATATCATGTGCTGTGCTTTACTTTGGATGGGTAAATATAAAACCCGGTTATTTCGGAGTTGCAGTTTCGACTGTGACTGGTACAAGAAACTATCCGCTTCAATCAGGAAAATTCCACTGGTTGTGGGAAAAACTTATTCCAAAAACATTTAAACTGTACCTTGTGGATAAAAAACCTGATAGTATTAAATTCGAGTACTCAACACTCCTCCCCGGAGGTGAAAACCTCAAAGAATACGGAGATTTTGAGGTTTCTCTTGAGGGAAGTATTACATATACAATTGATTTTGATGCTGCAAAATTACTAATTGACAGGGGTATATTCGAAAATCAATATAAATACTTTAAAGACCTTGTGAACAAGAATCTTTACAACACATTTTCAAACATCCTGATAGATATATTTAAAGGAGAATTACCCGCCTATTCTGAAGAGCCGGACTACTATTTAATAGAAACTGTAAAAAATAAAATTGTAAATAATCTGGTCAATCAGATGAAAGAATATCACTTAAAAAATATACATGTGGCTCTGAAATTTACAAAAATACCGCCAATTAATGTTTACACAAAAGCTATAAAACTATACCTCGAATTTCTGGATTCACTCTACAGATATAAAAAAGAAAAATTAAAAGCAAGAGCAGAACTTGAAGCCCAGCTTGATAGGACAAAATCTGAAGTTGAACAGCTAAGAGAATATGGTAAACTG
>JALXDB010000410.1 GCA_026990615.1 Spirochaetota bacterium | reverse complement strand
AAGAAAGATACTGTCCTTAATAGAATAGGATAACGAATAATAGGTGAACATAAATCCAAGCAAAACTCCGAGAATAAAGTATGTAAAATCACCGTACCTTACCCAGCTTATCCACCCAATAGCAGTGTAAAGGGCCATTTCTCCAATTCTATCCAGGTATCTGTCAAGCCATCCGCCGAAAATAGAAATCTTATCCAGAACTCTGGCAACCTGACCGTCCGCACAGTCAAGTATAAACGAAAGTTCAATCACCACGGCAAGTATCACTCTATTTACGATGCTGTTGAGGTTCATGAAAAAAAGTAATATTGAGGCAGCTAAGACCATTAAAAAAGAAAACAGGGTAACAGTATTGGGATTTTTAATTCCAAGCCTGAGTATTACAGGTACAAAGAGTTTTGAAATGTACTGAGATGTGATATAAGAGTAAAGGGAATCGGGTATCCTACCCTTTTTATGAAGCTTCTCCTGTTCAATTGCTATCATTTTCAACTCTCAATCTTTTATCATATTCTTTTAACTTTCCCCTAACGTGTACCACAATTCCAATAGTTCTGGTTAACGAAAGAAAAGACGTGATATACAGCATCAAACCTATGTTATTAATCAAAATAAAAAAACTTAAATAAAGATACCTTTCTCCAATTCCAAAGTTTAAAAAGAAGAATATTTTGCTTAACAGATCTTTAAAACTGCTGCTGCTCGATTCAGGATTGTCCCCTTTTTTGATAAAAGCTTTTACCCTCTTAAAATTCTCAAGCAGGAGTGAATCGCCGAGTGACATGGCAAGGGTAAATGCAGCAAGCATATAACCGGTCAGCATTCCAAGAGCTATAAAGTATTTTTTTCCATATAAAAAATATGCCGCAAACCCAAAACATGTAAATACAAAAAATTCTCCTACCCTGTCCAGTATTCTATCCATCCATGCACCTATTTTTGAACTTCTGCCCAGAATTCTAGCAAGCTGACCATCAGAGCAATCAAGGATAAAAGAGAACTGTATAACCAGAGCAATTAACAGTCTATAATAAAAGTTCGTTAAATAATCTATTCTCATCACCAGAAACGAGGAGAGGAGAATAAGCAAAAAGGATAACAGAGTAACTATATTTGGATTTTTTACACCAATACCTTTTATAAAAAGGGTGAAAAATGGAGCGATATATCTTGAAACTAAATAATCATAAAAAGACTCTGTAACCGGTCCCTGTTTTGTAATCATTGAAATCGGTATCTTCTTCAAACCCATTAAACCCCTATCTGTAGTTCGGAATGTATGTAAAAATATTGCTCATCTGCCTGATTATTTCGTTCTTATCAATTATCCCCATTCTATCCAGTTCATCGACAATAAAGCTGCATGCTCTGTCGACTGCATGGCCGTCATTAAAATAAAAACTATTCTCTACAAGGTTTGAAAGACATTTCACGTATTTTTTGTTTGAAAATGCTTCCTCTATGGTGTGCATGATATTATCCCTATCAGGATCAAATATAGGTGCACACAGTTTAATGTTATACTCATCCGGCGGAGTAAAAACATCGTCACTATGGGTTTTAACTATCACTATAGGCTTGCCCGTAAAGGCATAATCATAGTTTACAGCGGAATTATCTCCTATCATTAAATCAGATATATGTATAAAATCCATTATATCGTGGTACTGTTTTGAGAAAATATACAAATTTTTTACCCTGTTACGTCTCTGCCATTTATGAATATACGGAATATTACTCCAATCATTGGTGTGAGGTCTCACTATTAAAACATACTCTCTGGTTATCTTCTCTGCAAAATCTTCAAAACATCTCCTTAAGGTTCCACCTCCCCATGTCCATGTGGGGGCATAGAGAATAATCCTTTTTGACCCCGGCTTAATACCATATTTTTCAAGTATCTTATCCCGGTTGTAGGTTCTATTAATGATAGCATCCGATCTGAATGCTCCAATTTTGATTATTCTCTCATCCAGAAATTCCGGATTGCGTGAATACATCTTCAGCTTGTAGAGGTCTTTGGGGCCTGTTATAAAGTAATATTCAAACCACCTTATGTCTATCCTGCGATCTTCCAGCGTAAAAACCTTGTCAGATGTCCCATGGTAGACAAAGACCCTCCTGTAATTTTTACCCTCGGGGACCGTATCGTCTGCACTGTGGCAAAGAATCAAACCTTTAGCCACTCTATCCAGATTTCTAAGACTGTTAGCCATCAATTTTGTATGGGAAAACCCATATTTAAAGGTGAAGTATAAATACGATGTGGGGAACTCAATGATATTGATGATCTTTCCGCCCAGTTTATTGAAAAGAGGCAGTGTCTGATTCAACTGATATATGCGTTTCACAAAGTAGTAAAGACCTTTCAAATTGTATCCCCATCAGGATGTTTTTTATACAATTATAGAATAACCTTTCAGCTATAAAACCTATCTAAAATACTGAAGTTTGTATATCTTTTTGTACTGTTCACAGTTTTCAAGCAGATAATCATGCGAACCCGAACAGATTAATTTTCCGCTCTCTATTACCAGTATCTTCGTAGCATGGGTTATTGTGGACAATCTATGGGCAATTATAACGGATGTCCTGTCTTTCATCAGTTCCTCAATTGCAAGCTGTATATAGTACTCCGATTCAGAATCAAGTGAAGAAGTGGCTTCATCCAGGATCAGCATTTGAGGATTCATTAGAATAGTTCTTGCTATGGAGATTCTCTGTTTTTGGCCGCCTGACAGCCTGATCCCCTTTTCGCCGACATTTGTCTCAAACTGGTTGGGATATTCCATAATAAAATCGTAGGCATAGGCTTTTTTTGCCGCTTCAATCACCTCTTCTCTGGTAGCATCCGGTCTTGCATACCTTATATTCTCAAATATTGTGGTGTTAAAAAGGATCACATTCTGCGAAACAATTCCTATCTGGGACCTGAGACATTTAAGACTGTACTTTTTTATATCAATGTCGTCTATCAACACTCTCCCCTTTACAGGATCATAAAACCTGGGTATTAAGCTGGCAATGGTGGATTTTCCTGCCCCCGACGGTCCAACAAGAGCAACAACATCCCCTTTTTCAGCCTGAAAACTTATCCCTTTCAAAACATACTGGCCGTCGCGGTAATAGAACCACACATCTTCAAACGTGATCTTCCCTTCAATCTTCCTGACAACAGGGTTTTTAACCTCTTTTATCTTAGGCTCTGTTGATAGAATACCCCTTATTCTCTCTATCGACGCTGTAACTATTTTAAAATTCGATATAAACTTGGGGATTTTTGTTATAGGCGCTGTCATTATCCCAAGGAGCATCAAGTACTCTGTTAAACCCTTTACATTCCACTCACCCTTTATTATGAAATAGCTTCCTATTCCAACAAGTATCATTCCGAAAAGATAAACTATCATTTCATTCAGAGGACTGAATAAATTGGTTAGCTGAGAAAGTCTTAAAAAGGTCTTTCTATAACGGGCTGTATTCTTTTTGAATTTCTCAACCTCAATATCCTCCTGGGCAAAAGCCTTCACTACCTCAATTCCCGTCAATGTTTCGTGGAAATTGGTGGAAAGCTCCCCGAGGTTTTCCCTTAATTTTCGGCTTACCGCTCTCATCTTATTGCCAATTACCCTAACAACCCAGTAAAGTACGGGGAGCACGGCAAAGCTGATAAGTGTCAACTTCCAGTTTAAAATATACAGCTTTATAAGAATGATAATCAGCATCATCAGGTGGCTGGAAAAGTTTATTATACCCTGATAAAAGCTGGTCCTGACCTTCTCAATGTCATTTATCCCTATTGCTATTATATTACCCGTTTTATTTTCGGTGAAGAAATCAATATCAAGCCTTATG
>JALXDB010000409.1 GCA_026990615.1 Spirochaetota bacterium | reverse complement strand
AATAAAGGCTGCTATCTCAGAATCCGATCGATTTACAAATGTCAGAGTTGTAAATAGCGGCACGACGGGAAGTACAGGTGGATATACGGTAACTTTCCAGATAAGCATTGATATTAAAGAAGAGCAAGAGTAGGGCTATGAAGATCAGATTTTTATACAGGTTATCACAGAGGGAGAGGTACCTTATTATTGGGTTGTTCATCATCCTTATTGTGTTTATTGTATACCAGTTTATAATTACACCTGTGATGAGGAGAAGGGAAGAACTCTTGTTCAAAGAAAAGGCCCTGGTTTCAGAGTACCGCAGGCTAAAGGAGGTTGCAGGGGATTATATAGCTTACAGGGATGTGTATCAATCTTTAAAGGAAAAAATAATCGGTAAAAGAGACATTTCTGTATTAACCTTTATTGAGTCAACCGCACAGGAAACCGGAATAAGGGAAAGTATAGACTATATTAGGCCCGGCGGTGTTAAAAGAGAGGAAAACATAGTAAAGAATTTCGTGGAGATAAAAATAGATGCAGTGGATGTGGAGAGCTTTGTAAAGTTCCTGGACAGAATTGAAGAGCAGAGGCCCGGTCTTCTGGTGTACTCAATTCATCTGAAACCCTTTTTTAAGGACAGAACAAAGGTTGATTCAATTGTGAAGCTTGTAGATATAGATGTAAAGGAATAGCAGGCCTCGATTCAGGGCTTAATTTGAGATAAACGTTAAACTTTTAAGTATAACCGGTGTAAATGAATATATTTTAAACTGTTTTATGGATCCCTGATTATCATTAAAAGCTGGCAGAGCTTTAATTAAAGGTAGTTGATCAACAAACCTTTATGATAATCTCCCATTATTCTTCTATTCTTCTATTCTTCTATGGTGGATTCGTTTATTATCTGGCCAATCTCCCAAATATCATCCACCACGGTAACATCTGCATCTTCCAGCATCTTTTCCTTTTCTTCGGCAATCTGAGGATTCTTTTCCCTGTCGAAGATATAGGCAATAACCGGTTTTGAATATCCACTGCTCTTAATATACCTTGCCGCATCCTCCTCCAGTCTGCCTTCAGGTTCTCCGCCTATGACTACAACCTGTGTGCTTTCGTCCTTTTCAAATAGCTTTAAAATCTCTATATAGCCTGTTCCAATTATTTTATCTCCGCCAAGGCTCACTATTGTGCTTTCTCCGATTTCTTCTTTAAAGAGGCTCTGGCATATCTGTTTTTCCTTGCCCTTTGACCTTGTAATAACACCTGCCATTCCGGGCAGTACATACTCGGTTGACATATCGCCTACCTTGCTGATTTTAGGAACAAGAATCCCGGATGATCCAGGACCTATAATCATTACCCCTTTTTTTGCTGCCTGGTCCTTTATCTTTATTGTATCGGTAATGGGTATATTCTCAGTAACTATCACAATTAATGGTATTCCTTCGTTTATAGCATCTGTAGCAGCCGAAAGTACGGCATTCTTTGGTACGAATATAACGGATACATCTATTTTGTGTTTTTTTACAGCCTCACTTACCTTATCGTAAACCGGAACACCCATAACCTCCTGCCCGTACTTACCAGGACTTACCCCGGCGACAACTTCCGATTTGCATTCAAGCATCTTTGCCGTATGCTGTCTACCCTCTGTTGTGGTTATCCCTTGAACGAGTATTCTGGTCTTTCTGTCAAGTAGTATTGACATTTAATTCCCCCATAAAAAAATAGAATCCAATCCTCCAGAGCATTTTCTCTGAAAAATGTGTGGGTTAAGTACCGGAGATCGGAGGTACCCTACTAAGTCTCGAAAGTAAACAAAGTAGATTTATACGATAGTAGTATAAAATTAAATTAATAAATAATCAAATAATTTCTTTAATTTTGATTCCTATGCCACTTACTACAAGGTAGGCCTCTCTGCTTTTGGCTGCGAATATTTGATTTACCTCTCCTGATATCTTTCTGAATCTTCTGGCATCCCTATTTTCGGGTATTATGCTCATACCGAGTTCGTTTGTTACAACAACAACCTCATTTTTATATCTCCGGCACTTCTCGGCAAGCTCTTTTGCCTCTATCATAATCGTTTCATCGCTGTACTCTTTCATGTAGATGAGGTTTGATACCCAGAATGTCAGGCAGTCGATTATTACATCTCTATTTTTTTTGCTTTTTTCCATATCTGTAAGCACTTTCTTAATATCTACCGGTTCCTCCACTGTTTCCCATGCCGGTGGTCTTTCCGATTTATGCTTTTCAATTCTATTTCTCATCTCTTCATCTATGGGAAGTCCTGTAGCAATGTATGTAACATCCTGGCTCTCTTTTAGAAGTGAAAGGGCAAACTTTGTTTTGCCTGAACTTGCACCCCCAGTTACAAATTTTAGCGGCAACTAATTACCTCCCATCGTTGTTTTGTCGTTATCCTTTTGTTGTTATGGCAGAAAGTTAAGCATCCCAATATATTCGTACTGCTCCCGGTATTCAACAACCGATATTCCTCCATGGGTCAGCTTAAAGGCTGCTCTTATAGAATCGGAGCAGTTGAGAACATCGAGTATATAAAAGGTAATAGGGGTGTAGTGTGAAACAATGACTATTCTTGTCCATCTTTTATCACAGATTATCTCCCTTTTAAAATCAAGGACACGTGATTTAACGTCTTGGGGTGACTCTCCATCCGGAAAATGAAAATGAAATGGATCCATTTCGTAGCTTTCCCATTCTTTCATATGTGCAAGTTCATCAGGGCTTTTCCCCTCCCATCTGCCAAAATCCGTCTCAACAAGCCTGCTGTCGATTAATACTGAAGAGTTGAATCTTTCATTTAACAATTCTGCTGTTGCTTTAGCCCTAAGCAGGGGACTTGAAAATATAAAATCCACATGATTGTACCTTGATGATAGGAATTCGGCACTTCTTTTTATCTGGGCGATCCCTTCCTCGGTAAGCCTGACATCCTGCCTGCCGGCAAAAACCTTAAGTTTGTTTAACGTACTCTGTCCATGCCTTACCAGTATCACCTCTCTCTTTTCCATATTATCTTTTAGATCTTCCTTTTTTTTGATCTGTGTTTGAGCAGCGCAGGATTTATAATTGAGAACAGGATTAGGATTATGGTAAGGATGGAGGTTGCCTTTGGAAGGACGTCTCCATATCTGGTATATACTGTTGTGTACATCTTTGGTCCGACAACTCCTATAAGGTATCCCGTTTTTTTAATTGGAAGGGATTTAACCACAATTCCGTCCGGGTTTATAAATGCTGTTACCCCATCATTTCCCGCTCTTGCATACCATATCCTGTTTTCGATTGCCCTGAACTTGGTTATCGAAAAATGCTGATAGTGTCCGGCAGCTGTTTTTGTCCACATGTCGTTGGATATATTGATTATAAAATCAGCCCCTCTTTTTACAAATTCCCTTATAAAATACCCGTATGTACCCTCCCAGCATATTACAACCCCAAATTTCATACCTTTCAGATTAAAAATTTTATATCTGTTGCCCGGTGTGAATCCTGCACTATCTGTAAATTTGTCGAGTATCTTCTGTAGAAACTTTATTTTCTTGCCAAGGGGGAAGTGCTCTCCAAAGGGTGTTAACTTCATTTTGTCGTACTTGCCTATTATTTCCCCTTCTGGATTTAAAAGATACGCACTGTTGGTCCAGATCTCTTCTTCGCTTTTTACAGGGTAGACCGATGATAGGTGGCTTGGATTTACCTCTTTGTTTTTTAAAACGCTGTAGTTATCGGGTGAGCCAATTAGAAAGTACGTTTTAAGCTGGTTAATCAACCTGACAATTCTCATGTGGTACGGAGTTCCATATATTAAGTTGGGTCTTAGGCTTGTTCTTATTGCAGTCTCGGTCCACACTATAAGATCGATGCTTTTATCTTTGAGATAGGCTTCAAGGCTCAAATCGGTGAGACGTTTTAAGGTCTTCCACTTTTCTTCTTTCCACTTTGTCCTCGGACTGCTCAGGGCCTGAATCAGGGCTATCTTTAAACTGGGTGATTTTGGAATCGGCCTTTTTACCGCATAGTTTCCATATAGTGTTGATATTAAAATCAAAATTATTGAGATAATTAAGGGTGAAAATACCTTTAATTTCAGGTTAAAATGCCTTTCCTCGACAGCTCTTGCAAAAATGTGGGCTATAGCAGAATTTGTCAGCACTACGATAAAAGAAACGAGGGGCTCCCCTCCAAATTCAGCAATCTGTATAAATCGTGTAAAATAGTGCTGAGTGTATCCCATAGATCCAAATGTGAATCCGAGAAAGCCGAAGCTCCTTATGTATTCGATACTTATCCAGATTATTGGGGTTGTAATTACCCTGTATTTTGGGAATCTTGATGATACAAAATAGATAAGTATCATAGATATTACAAAGTATCCTCCGAAGACCACAGTTACGAATGAGACGCCGACTACAGCGAGATAGGCGTTCATCCAGAAAAGGTAAAAGGCGTAGAAGAGGAATCCTGAAACAATGCTGTAAATTATTGTTTTTTTTAGGTCTGTCGTATATACTATGAAGAGAATCGGTACTAGAGCAATGAATCCCAGTATATTAATATTATAGGTGGGAAAAGAAAATAAAAGCATTACAAAGCTAGAAAGGGCAAGTAAAAAATGAATGTACCATCTGTTTATGTTCTGCTCTGCTCGGATATTGAGTTTTTCATAATTTTTCATCTTGCCCTCTTCGCCCCTAAATATTTTCGGGTTTATTACTTTAAATGATGGCGATTTTTCCATTTAATATAATTTTGGCAGTTTGAATTGGCAATATTATAGCTTTTTTGGGAGACGAAATATTATGAATACAAGAAAGTATGTGAGAAGACATTATATTGTAAACCGAAATTTTCAGTACAGATTTATAGTCAGGGCTATGATGATAACAATTTTTTCTTTTGTTGCGGCATTTATCGCTATAGTGCTTTACTTCTACTTTGAATACGGATTAAGAAATATGTTTGAAAATAAAATATTTATACAGGTTTCGAAAGGAGTTAAGGTCGAGAGTATAGCAACACCCTTTCAGATGATAATACCTCCTTTTATTATTTCTGCCGTTGTTGTTCTTGTTGCCGTATTCTTATTCTCAATGATCTATTCTAACAGACTGGCAGGGCCTATTTACAGGTTTAAGGTGGTCCTTGAGTTTTTCAAAGTGGGAAATTACAACATTGATGTTGTCCTGAGAAAGAGAGATGAGTTTAAAGATCTTGCAGAGGAGCTCAACCTCTACAGCAGAATAATGAGAGAAAAGAAATATGCCGGCAGGGATTTACATTGATTAGAATGTGGTGAGCATTTTTGGGTCTTTGGAAAATGAGGAAGATGTGAGTTTACTTTGGTCGTTCTACGGGCTCATTTGGCTAACTCACATAATAGGGCGAAATTCTAATTTTTATATAATATAACAAGTTATACGCTACTTTTTATAGTGTTAAAGATATAAAATTATGTATTTTTTTGAATTAAAATTGAAAACTCGACATTGGCCCTAATAATTTTTCTTTTAATAAATAAACAAGGAGTTTTATAATCTTTAGATCCCTCGATTTTTTATTTAAATAAAGGAGGTCACCTAAGATTCACTTCTTTACATGAGTTAGGGAATTATCGATTGCCTTTGTTATATCGAGAATTGAGCATGGTTTTTGAAGTATTGTATCAACTCCAAATTCTTTAGCCTTTTTTCTGTTTTCTTCCGATCCGTAACCAGTTACAATTATAATTGGAATTGTGCTGCTCTTTTCGCGAACCATCTTTATCAAAGTCATACCATCGATCTTTGGCATTTTTAAATCTGTAATAATAAGGTCAACTTTAACGTTGCTAAAAATTTTGTAGGCTTCATCTCCATCCTTTGCCAGGAGGGCAATATTTCCTTTACGTTTTATAATTTCTTTAATAAGATTAGCAATATTTTTGTCGTCCTCTGCTACAAGGATGTTTTTTTGCATTTTTAAACCCTGTAAGTTTATCTATTTTTAATTCTAATATAGAAAATTGATTAATTCAAAAATAAAATTTTATTATTTGTCAATAATTTATCTTATAATTAAATAGGGGAGGGTATTAATGAGAGATTTTCTTAAGCTTATTGAAGAAGAGTATGTTGTTCTTGATGGAGCAATGGGAACCCAGCTTCAGGAAAGAGGTTTAACACCGGAGGATCTTCCCGAGGAGTGGAATATATCTCACTCTGACGTTGTTATGCAAATCCATTTAGAGTATTTAAAAGCCGGAGCGCAAATTATAGAAACTAACACCTTTGGGGGAAACCCTATTAAGCTGGGCATGAAAGGCAAGGAATCTGTTATAGAGGATGTAAATAGAGGTGGGGTGGATATAGCAAGGAAGGCGGTCGAATTATATTTGAAAGAGAGTCCGGGGGAAGATGTTTATGTGGCTGGTTCAGTTGGCCCAACCGGGAAAATAGTTAATATGGATATTACGCCTCAGGAGGCTGAGGAGGCTTTTAGGGCTCAGGCAGAAGTTCTCGACAGGGCAGGGGTGGACCTTTTTATAGTTGAAACCATGATGCACCTGGATGAAGCTATTTCAGCTGTCAGGGGGATAAAGAAAGCATCGGAACGTCCGATTATTGCATCTATGGTTTTTAACAAAACCAAAAAGGGGGAGTATCGAACACTGTTCGGCAACAGAGTAGAAGATGCAGTTAAGGGGCTTTTACCTGAAGGAGCTGCAGCCGTTGGTACAAACTGTGGTTTAATAGATGACTATGTTGAAGTTATAAGAAAGATGAGAGAGCTTACCGATGCTCCTTTAATTATGTATCCCAATGCTGGTTTGCCGAAGCTTGTAAACGGTAAAACCGTTTTTGATCAAAAACCTGAGTATATGATAAAGTTTCTCGATGATTCAGTTGAGGCCGGTGCAACTATAATCGGTGGATGCTGCGGAACAACACCTGAGTATATAAAGATGATTGCAGAGAGGATAAAAGGCAAGAAAAGAAGATAAAAATTAAAAGTACCGGGTCATAAAGTTGAAGGTTCTAATAGTAGAAGATAACAAAGATCACCAGCTGATTTTAACAAGAGTACTGGAGGATTACTACGAAGATATAAGCATAGATATTTCCGACACTCTTTCCAGAGCAAAAGAATATTTGAAGGGATCATCGTATAGTAGTATTATTCTGGACTACAGACTTGGAGATGGTAACGGCATAGATCTTATAAAATGGATAAGGGAAAACGGAATCTGCTCCCCCATAATAATGGTTACAAGTATGCAGGATGTAAAGCTCGCCGTAAATGCGATAAAACTTGGAGCCTACGATTATCTCTGCAAAGACGAGGAGAGCTTTAACAAACTCCCTGTACTGATGAAAAAGGCCATTGACGAGTATGAACTCAGAAGAGAGCTCAAAAAGGCCGAGTTCAGATACAAAACCCTTATAGAGGGCATGAAGGAGGCGGTTCTGCTTATAAACCCCAGTGGGGAGGTTGATTATGTAAGCAAATCGATTGAAAACCTGACGGGATTTGATGAAGAGTTTTTTAAAGAGAACCTCTTTAACCTTCTTTCGGGTAGTTCAAAGAAAAGATTTTACGAAAATCTGGAAAAGGTTTTAAGGGGAGAGGAGGTAGATCCCTTTGTTATAAGATTTTACAAAAAAGATGGGGAAATGGTTTATCTCGAGGTAAATCCATCGAAGTTTGATTACGAGAATGGCAGTGGCGTTATTGAGACGCTGCAGGATGTGACTGGAAGGGTGCTTTTGGAAAAAACAATTGAACTGGAGAGAAGAAAGGTTTCAGATATTTTGAACAGCATGATAGATGGAGTTTACGTGGTAAATGAAAATTTCAATATCACATTTTTAAACAAATCTTTAATAAAGAAGTTCGGTAAATTAAAGAGAGGAACGAAGTGTTACAGGCTTTTTTACAACAGAACAACACCTTGCCCCTTCTGTAAGTGGGAGAGTGTAAAAAGAGGTTACACCGTCAGGTGGGAGTTAAAGGATGAGAATGGATTTACCTATGATATAGTTTCTTCACCCCTGAGAAATCCTGATGGAAGCCTTTCAAATATATCGATAATGAGGGATATTACCAAGAGAAAAGAGGCTGAGCAAAAACTTCTTGAGCAGACCCAGAAGATAAACAGGGCCAATATGGAGCTCAAAGATACGATAAGAAGGCTAAAGGAAACGAGAGAGCAGTTGATCAAAACTGAGAAACTGGCAAGCCTGGGAAAACTTATATCCGGTGTAGCTCATGAAATCAACAACCCCCTGTTCAGCGCAATGGGGTACGCAGAGCTTCTGCTTATGGATACGCCGGGAGACGATGAAAGAAGGGAAAAGATCAATTACATTCTTGGCTCCATTAAGAGGGCAAGGTCAATAATAGAGGACCTCCTGAAGTTTGCCCGCAGGGAAGAGATAAAAAAGGAGCCTCTGGATATAAGGGATGTTATAAATGCAACTGTCTCCCTTAGAAACTACAGCTTCAGGGTAAACAACATTGAGTTAATAGTTGATATTGCCGATGATCTACCGACAGTCAAAGGTAATTTCAGTCAGCTCCAGCAGGTGTTATTAAATATTCTTATAAATGCAGAACAGGCTATAAAGGAGGGAAAGAGAAGGGGAATTATAAGGGTTAGGGCCTGGAATAACCCTGAGAGAAGTGTTGTAACTATAGAAATATCTAACAACGGACCTAAAATACCCGAAAATATTATTGACAAGATATTTGATCCCTTCTTCAGCACCAAAGATGTGGGAGAGGGCACGGGACTTGGATTGTCAACATCATTCGGAATTGTTAGAGCCCATGAAGGAGACATAAGTGTTAAGAGTGATGATCAATGGACTACTTTTACTATAAAAATTCCAACTGAGGAAAATGCTGTTATGCGGGAATCTACCAGCATGGAGACAAAGTTCCGGGAAGCATACAGAGGAAAGAAAGGGTTGGAATTGAGCAATGCCCTGGTTGTAGATGACGAAGAGATAATTGTCAGGCTTATGCAGGATTTTCTAAAGCAGAATGGTTTTAACGTTTACACGGCTATGTCAGGAGAAGGTGCCCTTGATATTCTCGATAAAAAGAACATTGATATAATTATATCGGATATCAAAATGCCTGGAATGGATGGAATAGAGTTTTATAATGAAATTAAAAAGAGAAATCCTGCACTTCTGGATAGGCTTATATTTATCACAGGTGATACAGTTAACGAAGAAACGCAGAGCTTTCTTGGACAGGCAGGCGTTTCATCTTTGAGGAAACCTTTTACCTTTAATGAAATATTAAGCATAATATCCGAGATTTCAAAAAAGGCTAGTTGATGTTACCTAAAACTTGATTTCTTAAGTACTCTTGTAACCAGATTGATGAGCTCGTTGAACTTAAATGGCTTGTGCAGAATGTATATGTCGTCCTCGAATTCTTGAGTAGATTCGTACCTGTTTGAGTATCCTGTAATCAGAATCACCTTAATATCTGGAAATATTGATTTGATTTTTCTGTATAGTTCTATTCCTCCTATTCGGGGCATAACAATATCGCTTATAAGCAGCTTTATCCCGGATTTGCCCGCAGATTTTAAAGAATAAGCCATTTTGATAGCCTCTTCACCGTTTGTTGAACTTATAATATTAAACCCATAGGGTAATAGGGCATTGTAGATGAACTCTCTGACAGTTTCATTATCCTCTGCCATTAAGATTGTTTCCCTGCCAATTTTTCTAGTGTTGTTTTCTTCTAAATCTTTTTCAGGTTTTATAACGGGTGTAGGGGATGTTTCCTCTGAAAGGGGCCAGAGGATGTTTACAGTTGTTCCTATGTTTTTCCGTGTTTCTATGTATACAAGTCCCTTGTTCTGCGATACAATTCCGTAGACCGTTGATAATCCGAGTCCTGTTCCCATCCACTGTGGTTTGGTGGTGAAAAAAGGATCAAATACCCTGTCCTTTATCTCATCATCAATCCCCACACCGTTATCGCTTACGCTGATCAGAACGTGAGGCCTTTTATCCGGCACTGCATGGGGGAGCTCTTTAACCACTTTTGATGGAAGTAGTTTAGTTTTAATGGTTATTGTTTTTGTGTATTTACACTTTTTCTGATTAAGTGCATCCCTTGAATTCGTAATCAGGTTGATTAAAATCTGTTCTATCTGTGATTTATCCGCTCTTATAAGACATCCGGTCTTTTCAAGCTCGTATTTAATATTTATATCCTCATCAATTATTTTTTTCAGGATAAAATCAAGGTCCATAATAACTCTGTTAATATCCAGTACTTCAGTTGAAATCATCTGCTTGCGGCTGAATGCAAGAAGCTTTTTGATAAGATCAGCTGCCCTTTCTCCACTGGCCAGAATCTTCGTTGCATAGCTGTGAATCTGGCTCCCTTTATCGGACTTTGATATTATAAGCTGGGCGAAACCATTTATACCTGTAAGTATATTGTTGAAGTCGTGGGCTATACCGCCTGTCAGTGTACCTATCGATTCCAATTTTTGCATCTGGGTGAGCTGGCTTTCGAGATTTTTTCTTTCTGTAATATCCTCTTTGATTCCAATAAAGTTTATGATTCTTCCCGTCGAATCCTTAATTGGGGCGATGAGGGCGGATTCCCAGTAAAGCGTCCCGTCTTTTCTCCTGTTATGAAAGATTCCCCTCCATTCTTTTCCTGATGTAATAGTTTTCCATAAAGTTCTGTACTCTTCAGGTGTTGTTTCGCCTGATTTTAATACTCTTGGATTTTTGCCTATTAGCTCTTCGAAGGAGTAGCCTGTGATTTTACAGAACATTGGATTTACATACTCTATATTACCCATAGTGTCGGTTATAACAATAGAAACGGGGGATTGTTCAACGGCCTGAAAGAGTTTGGCAACCTGATCTCTTGCCTTTTTTATAGTTGTAATGTCTCTTACTATTGCCAAAATAAAGTTTTTTCCATCTTCTTCTAGAACGTTCAGTGATACTTCGGTATCAAAGGGAGTTCCATCTTTTTTAATATGTTTCCAGAAAAATCTCTGGGGTTCACCGTTGAGGGCTTTATCTATATAGTGCTTTGCCTTTTGTATGGATTTTATCCCATCGGGCTGGAATTCCGGTGAGAAATCTAAAGGATTAAAACCTATAAGTTCATCTTTTGATCTGCATCCAAAAATTTCTACAGCTTTTATATTACAGTTGACAAACCTGTTATCCTGCATCAGGAATATTGCATCGTTTGCAGATTCAAAGAGCTTTTGATATCTCTGCTCGCTTCTACTCAATGCATATTCAATCTCTTTTTCACGGGTTATATCATTAATGAAAAGGGCGGCTCTTTCAATTTTTTCATTGAAAAGGTTTTTTATCGGATATGAAGAGATTCTGACCCACTTATTTAAATCCTGTATATAGTCTTTTTTTTCTTGTTTGACTCCAGACTCTATGGATCTCAGAGCCGGGCAGTCATCACAGGGCTTTTCCCTGTTTAAAATTACCCTGTAACATTTTTTCATTAGCTCGGGTTTAGAGCTGCAGAAATCTGTAAACTTTGTGTTGTAGTAAAGGATACTGTAGTTTGTATCTACAATCAGAAGACCGTTGTCCAGAGAGTTAAGGAATTCCATTAACAGCAACTGGTTGTGTTTGAATGTTTTAGGATCAGATGGAACCCCGGTATCTTCTTTTACTTCAAAGCCTATTTTTGCCCTGTTTTTGGATGCAAAAGGGAAAAGTTTAACTTTTACCGGAATATTTTTCCCATCTTTGCGCTTGAAAATAAGCCTGTAATCTTTATGGAGCCAGTCCGGAGAACCACTTTCAGGTGTTTCCGGGTTATAAGCCTTTATTATCTCCCTTATCTTTTTGTATTGATAAGTTGCGGCTATCTCATCGGGGATTATTGTATCTATAATCTCATCGATACTCCTGTTAACAAGCTCATCCCTTTTGTAGCCTAAAATTTTAAATACAGACTTATTGCAGTATTCCAGTACCTTGTCGCTGTTGAGGATCCCGTAGATTTCGTCTGAATTTTCAAAAAAATCTTTATAAATAGAATTATCCATACAATTATTGTTTTATTTGTATCGTTGTTTTTTATATTTTCATCCATTTTTTACTGAATTTCAAAAATTTTTCGGAAAAATTCAGGGACCTTAACTACCTTGCCATTTCTATCTGTAAAAGGATGCAATGTATATCCCTCGGCGGAGGGTTTGTTATTGCCTTTTTTATATATTCTGTATCCGATTTTTATACTTGCACCGCCGAGCTCCATGAGCCATGATTCCACTACTACAATATCGTCGTATTTAAGGCTTTTTCTGTACCTACAGTAGGCCTCCCTTACTGGCAGCAGATAACCCCTTTCTTCCAGCTCCCTGTATGACATTCCTCTATCCCTCATAAGTTCTGCCCTGGAGGCCTCCATCCATGAGAAGTAGTTCGAGTGATGTACTATGCCCATCTGATCTGTTTCGACATATCTGACCCTGAGTTCAAGAATCGATTTTTGACCTTTAAGCATTGGGTTCCTCCAACTTTTGTCTATGCTTTATTATTTAAAATATTTGATTTTACTTATAATGATAGTATATTTTTACAAAACTTTAAAGTATTAATGGGGTAAATCTGGATGGCAAAGTATTGGATAGATG
>JALXDB010000408.1 GCA_026990615.1 Spirochaetota bacterium | reverse complement strand
CCCTGTCACTCCTTCCAATCTGAATATCCACAAGGCCGGACAGTTTCTCGACAAGGAGATCCCTCTTATCCCATAAATCATTTGGATTATCCCCTGTTGATTCTACTTTTAATATCTCTTTATTCAAATCGGCGATCTGTCTTGCCAGTTCGTTAATCTCACCAACTCTGGTTTCAATAGTTTTCTCTATATTATCCCTTATAGATTTAAGGGCCCGGTAATTGCTGTTAATCTGTCTGGCCAGTGCTATTCCACTTTCTCTTACGGCCTCTCTCGAAGCGTTCTCTTCGGGATTATTCGCAAGCTCCTGCCATGATGCCCAGAATTTATCAAGAACATGCATAATACTTTTGTCCGAAGGTTCATTGTGAACAAGTTCTATCTGCTTCACCCAGCCGTCCATCGACTTCCAGTAAGACAGGGCATTCTTTTCGTAATAAATTCTGTCGTCCAGAAGCATATCTCTTGCTCTCAATATCTTCTGTACTTCAACTCCCTGCCCAATTTGGCCCGGTGTTAGCTCTCTTGTCAGACCTGGAATATAAAGGGGATCAAAAACCTCAAGGGTAATCTTCTGTCTTGAATAACCTTCTGTATCTGCATTTGAAACGTTGTGCCCCGTAACCTGCAGAGCAGTTTGATGAGCCATAAGGGCTCTTTTCCCCAGCTCTATACCTGAAAATGTAGAATTCATTTTGTACAGCTCCCTAAGCTTTAAAATCAAATACCATAGAAGATGTGTGCTCTGTTTCTCCTATCTCTTTACCCTGAATTCCATAGGTTTTAACTCTTGAATTCCCACCCGATAATAGACCGAGCGTAAAATTGATAACTTCAAGGCTCCCTTCGAGCATGGCCCTTGTCTTTCTGTTAATCTCTTTTAATTCATTCACAATACCAATCAGATTATCTCTGCTTTTTTCAAGCAAAACTCTTATATTTTCGGGAAGCTTAACAGAGATTTCAGATATACTCGATTCAGCATCATATCCAGCATCCTTTATCAATCTGATCCTTTCCTCTTCAACATCTTCTATCTCGGACATCAATATCTCGCTTTCCTGAAGCAATACCTGAAGCCTCTTCCAATCCTGATTTACTATCGCCTCTATCTTGCTCTCCTCCACATTCAGCAGCCTTCTGTGAAGATCTATAAGTACGTCCATTATTTCAATCAACCTCTGTATTTTATCTATTTTGCCATTCATTGCATACCCCTATCATTGTAGATATTTTGCGGATATTTCTTATAATTAATTTCGGAAGATAAAATTATTCGATAAGGGCAAATTGTATAAAAATAGAGGCTTAAATTCCAGATAAAATCTATTTTTGAAAGCCCGTACAGATCTGTACCTTTATCTATATCCTTTTATATCTTTTCTATATTCTTACACGAATACGTAACAACAAATGACGGTAATTACTGTAGAGGTTTAACTTTAAAAATATAAGAATATGCATGATGGTTTAAGAAGATATATTGATTAGACCTATGAAATTAATTCTGGTGGCTTATCATCAAAAGAGACCGGGACATAACCATTTTAAATCTTACAGGAAATTTTAGACCTTACCGAAGGCTCTCAAATAACTCTTTTGACAGAAATTTAATAAAGAAAAGGCGGCAAAGAAGGTATTATAATGATGTAAAATAATAGCATAAAATAGTTTTGCTGATTGCATAACTAAATAAATATCAGTGTATTATGCATATATTATACTAAAATCTATTCCTTTATCATAACGAGCATCATTTTAAAATTCTCAACAGCATCAATAGCATGGGGGATGTTAGCTGGCATAACAATAAATTGCCCCGATTTTAACCTATTTGGAGTTCCCGATATGTAGATATCGGCGGCTCCTTCAAATACGTACACAAAGGCATCGTAGGGCGCTGTATGTTCGCTTAATTTCTGACCTCTATCAAAAGCAAATAGGGTCACACTTCCGGTCTTTCTTTCAATTATTTGCTTGCTTACTATCGACCCTGACTGATACGCTACTAGGTCTTTCAGATCGGTTGCCTTATTGAAATTAGATTGTAGCTCCTTTTTTGATTCATTGCCCATATATAAGCTCCAAAATCATAATAGTATTATTATATATTTAGTATAATATCTATCCCAAAACCATTCAACCTCTTTTTGCTGAAATTGTACTGTAGGGCTTTTTATCTATTCGAAATAACTAAACAGGTCTCCAAAATTAAGGCCAGCTATCCATTTACCTTTATACTTTTTTATCAGATTACTCTTTGCCTCTATTAAATGGCGGGAGGTTATCCCGTAATTTATCGATATACTTGCTTCTATAAATGCCGCAAGATCATCAAATGCCTTGATTAAATGTCCATCCACGGGGTTGTACTCATTGCTATTGTAGCTAACATTTATCTCTTCACTGCTTATACCTTTCACTATCTTACCATCAATAGTGATTTTATTCTCAAATTCGTCTTCTATATAGTACTCTATCTCTTTCTGCATATACCCGGGGAGCAGCGGATATAAAACCTCTTCAATTTGTGATTTTTCGTACTCTTTAATGATCGTATCAAGTCCCGGAACAGACCTTTTAATAGGAGAAATAATGTCCCGGGTTAAAACCTCGGCTATATCATGAAACAGCCCTGCATAAAAATCGTTGTAAATTCGTTTATCCGCAGCTCCAATTTCTACTGCTCCCATGTAGCACATCATCGCCACAATAAGCATATGTCCCAGCACTGATGTCTGCGGGATTCTGGGTGATCCCGCCCATCTCTTCTGAAACCTCAACTGTCCGCATAGATCTATAAACCCGTAGGATTTTTTTTGAAGGGTTATCTTCTGAACTCCAACCAGGTCGTAGAAATCTTCCAGCCGGTTTTCTATCTCTTCTTTTGTTCTGTCTATTCTGTAAATGAATGGGTTTAGATGATATATGAGTTTAAACTCCCAATTAGTGGCAAGATAATGAGCAGCCGTCAGTATATGCTTTTCAATTTTTGCATAATCCGTATCGAAAAGATATTTCCTGAACTTGTCCTTAAACTCACTTTTTAAGTCCTTTATGTCACTGTCAATCTGTTTTAAAACGTACTCGTTTAACTCTTTACCCTTGTGCTTCATCATTTTGTGAAAGACAGTAGGTTTTATATCGGTTAAAATCACCCTCTGCAAAAACTCAAATATTCCTCCTTCAATCAGTTTGATCCAGTCAATATTTATCCCCCTGTCATTCTCCTCGTACTTCGCGATAAGATATGCAATCATTATTTTGTGTGCCTGTTTATCGAGCTCCACAAGCTCACCTGGTCTTGCATGATCATTCCACCTCTGAATACTCGCAGCTTCATAAAACTTTTCAAGTAAACCCCTTGTAATCATAGACTCATCTCCACAAATGCGATAAACTATACTGTGATTACCGAGACCAAAATCGAGTTTCCAACTTTAATTTAAAAAATAAATAGTGCTATGTTCTAAACACTACAGAAATGGCGTGTATTCATTATATATCAATAATTAGAAACTTGTACTTCACACAACTATTTAAATTATACAATAATACGTAAAAACATTTATGGGTAAATTGATTCCAACAAATATTTATCTATACTTTTTCGTGTACTATTCTACCACAATAATAAAAAATCCAAATAAACCCAATATTAAATTAAACTCGAAAACCAGATTATCCTGAGTAGAGGAAAAAATAATTTTAAATATCCGGATTCACCAACTGTTTCATGTTGCTTTGATTCCTAAGCTTTTCTTATGTAAGCAATTTTTTTTGCTGTTAAAAGATAAAATATCCATAATTATAATGGCCAATGTTGACTTTGCAATTTAATTCAAAAATTACATAATATTATGTCTTCAATAT
>JALXDB010000407.1 GCA_026990615.1 Spirochaetota bacterium | reverse complement strand
GGCTTTCAACATCCTGGGAAGCATACTGGGTTGTTTCTGATGTGTGAACAAATGAATCCTGGGTAAGGGAAGAGGCCCGGTACTTTAAATAAAGGGGAACTACAAAGTTAAACAGTTCTCCTTCGGCTAAAAGATAGATATCGGTAACTATCTGCGGCATATGAATTGTAGAAGCTCCTGTAAATGGGTATGAAGCCGAAAATATTCCGGAGGGGTCGTTGGGCACATATTCGAATCTGTTACTGCTGTTTTCTGTGAAAATAGCTGAAGTGTTTGAAAGCCCTGCAAAGTTCAACCAGCCGTTTGTTACCTTATGGGATGTTGTCTGAACTATGTAATCCACGTTTGTTCCGTTTATCGGAAGACCGTTTGCATCGAGGTTGTATGTATTCTCAGTTGTGGATAGGCTGTATCCCCCTATGTTTTGTATGGTGGAGAAAAGGTCGCCCTGTATTCTTACGAAGTTTAAATCTATACTTGCACCGGCTGCAAATCCGTTTATCATTCCACTGTTCTTTATCCGCAGTGATGCCTGTATATCATTTGTCGTTGAAGTGTTGTTCGATGTGTATGAGGCGTCGGTTGTAACAGATTTGTAGCTGTAGTCAAAGTTTATGTTTCCGTAGTTGAACATTTTGAATATATACCTTGCTCCCCCGGTCAGTGGCCCTATGGTCAGAGAAACTCCTGGTGACATAAAAAGTGAGGTTCTATTGTAGAAGTTTTTATCGTATTTATAAGTGTTGCTGTAGGTGTATCTATATACATCGTTAACGCCGTCGCCATCCGAGTCCTGATACAGGGTGTCCTGGTAGCTGTAACTCTCATTTTCGTTCTGATATTTGTCCGTACTGATGTACAGGTCTCCCATAAGAAAGAATCTGAAAGGTCCCAGTATGAAAGAGCTACCTGCTGTAAAATGATCTGTATTAAAGATATCACTGGCGCTTAAAGGTACGTATATGAAGTTTCTCTTTATATTGTTTGAATAAGATGGAAAGTATATTCTGTCCCAATCAGAATATACAAGTCCATTTGTCCCCTGGTAGAGGTTGGATGGCTCAAGAATTTCGCTATTGATTACCATTTGAGAATATACATTCAAGCCCGTTGCAAAAAGCAGTAAAAATAAAATTAGAAAAACACCTGGTACTGATTTTAGCCTGTTTTTCATTAGTTCCTCCTTGTAATGTAATTTATGATATTAAATATACTTATAATATATTCTTATAATTAAAGTTGAGATACAATTTTAGACTTTTATACCTGCATATTATTGAACAAAAACCTTCGGGCATCAAATTCTAAAAACTTTTATTAATAGCTTTCAGCCATAACTGCTGGAAAGCCTGTGTATCATACAGAACAGGTAGAGGAAAAAGTGTGCTACCCTGTAGTATAATTCTTTTAGCAAGTATGTCAGCAGGCATATCAAGATTGTATATCGAATCTTTTTAAAGTCAAGAGATTTTACAAATATTTTAATAATACAAAATATTATTATATTTTCTATAAATTAAATTAGGGATTGTACAAATTAAATAAATTATTTGACTAAAATTGAAAATTATGATATATACTGATAAAAACTTTTAAATAGCAGCTTTTAGAAACTGGTGGATTGTAATATGCGAGACTTCAAAAACTTTTCGGGATATTTAAAAGGCTATGACTGGTGGTGGTGGACTATTTTACCCTAGGGGGTAGTCCACCTTGAAATAGAAAGATACCGTGGGTTACCCTCAGGGGTAATGACCCACGGTTTTTTTATATAAAGAGGCCGTGGGCTTAAGAGCCTTCGGCCTTTTTATTTAGAAGAACTGTATTTATATGGTCAGTTATTTTAAAAAAAATTATAAAATAAGGAGATGTAAAAATGGAACAGGTCAAGTACAAATTGGGGGAAAAGGATCTGCCGAAACAGTGGTATAATATTCTGGCGGATCTACCGGAGCCTCTCCCAGCTCCTCTTCACCCGGCTACGGGCAAACCGATACAGCCGGACGATTTGAAACCGCTGTTTCCCATGGCCCTAATAGAGCAGGAGATGAGTCCTCAGAGGTACATTGATATCCCCGAAGAGATTTTAGAAATCTACTCTCTCTGGAGGCCCACAACCCTTTTTAGAGCCAGACGGCTTGAGAAAGCTTTAAAAACACCGGCCAAAATATACTATAAATATGAGGGAGAGAGCCCGGCCGGAAGTCACAAACCCAATACCGCTGTAGCCCAGGTGTATTACAACAAAAAAGAGGGTATTGAGAGGATTACCACTGAAACGGGTGCAGGACAGTGGGGAAGTGCCCTTAGCTTTGCCGGAGCACTTTTCGGTGTTAAGATCAAGGTTTACATGGTAAAGATAAGCTATGAACAGAAGCCCTACAGAAGGATAATGATGCAGACATGGGGTGCCGAATGTGTTCCCAGTCCATCACCCGATACGAAAGCTGGCAGGGCTATGCTCGAAAAGGATCCGGATTGTCCCGGTAGCCTTGGACTTGCGATTAGCGAGGCGGTGGAAGATGCAGTTTCAAGAGATGATACACATTACTCCCTTGGAAGTGTATTGAACCATGTTCTTCTTCACCAGACGGTTATAGGACTCGAGGCAAAAAAGATACTTGAAGAAATAGGTGATTATCCGGATATAGTTATAGGCTGCGTAGGAGGCGGTTCCAATTTTGCAGGTCTGTTTCTGCCTTTCCTAAAAGATAAACTGGATGGGAAAAAACCGGATTTGAGAATAATTAACGTAGAACCGGCAAGCTGCCCCACTTTAACCAAAGGTCCGTACGCCTATGATTTTGGTGATGAGGCCGGTCTTACACCCCTGTTAAAGATGAATACCCTGGGTCATGGGTTCATTCCGCCTCCCGTACATGCAGGCGGCTTGAGATATCACGGTATGGCTCCTATTATTTCGCACCTTCTGAATTTGGGTCTAGTTGAGGCAGTGGCTGTTCATCAACTCGAGACCTTCGAAGCAGGTGTAACTTTTGCAAGGAACGAGGGAATAATAAGTGCTCCTGAAACCGACCACGCTATTAGGGCTGTTATTGATGAAGCCATAAAATGCAGAGAAGAGGGAAAGGAAAAGACAATACTGTTCAACCTGAGCGGACACGGTCATTTTGATATGTCGGCCTATCAGGCGTACTTTGAAGGCAAGCTGCAGAACTATGAATATCCAGAGGACAAAATACAGGAATCCCTCAAAGAGCTTCCAAAGGTTTAAGTTTTAGCGTAACTAAAGTGATTATGCTTTTAAGGGGCCGTCAGTAAGTCGGCCCCTATTTTTTCACCTCCTGAAGTTCCTTTTCCAACTCTTTTATCTTTTTTTCAAGGGATGCAAGGGATTTGTTGATCGGGTCTATTATTTTTGCATGGTCAAGGTCAACATGGTGTTCTTTTATTTTATGTTTGCCGGCTACCCTAGCAGGTATGCCTACCACCGTGGTGTAAGGTTTTACATCTTTGAGAACAACCGAGTTTGCACCGATCTTTGCACCGTCACCTATCTTTATGGGGCCAAGTATAATGGCGCCTGCTCCTATTACAACTTCATTGCCTATGGTTGGATGCCTCTTTTTCTTTTCTGTGGAAACTCCTCCAAGAACGACTCCCTGATATAGAGTTACATCATCTCCTATCTCGGCTGTCTCTCCAATTACGACTCCGGCCCCGTGGTCTATAAAAAATCTTCTTCCTATTTTGGCCCCGGGGTGTATCTCAATTCCCGTAATAAATCTGTTTACATGGGAGATATATCTTGCAAGGAGTTTTAATCCATGATTCCAGAAGAAATGGGCGATCCTGTGCAGCCAGATTGCCTTTAATCCAGGATAGCAGAGCAAAACCTCTGGAACATTTCTTGCAGCCGGGTCTCTCTCGAAA
>JALXDB010000406.1 GCA_026990615.1 Spirochaetota bacterium | reverse complement strand
CGTGTGATGATTCGGTGACGATGGTTGTTGAAGATTCCCCGGTTCTTATCAGAAGGTCGCGCGGGTATGTCCCCGAGGCAATATATTTAAATAATGAACAGAGACAGATTATTGCAATGGGTTCCTACGAGAAAAATACATTCTGCGTTGTTAAGGGGAAAAGGGCATTTGTCAGCCACCATATAGGAGATCTGAGCAATGAAAAGAGTGTTGATGCCTATACAAGGGGGATTAAAGATTTTTTAGCTATGTTCAGATGCAGACCTGAGGCCGTTGTGTGTGATATGCATCCAGATTATTTCAGTACAATATACGGGGAAGAGTTTGCAGAAAGAAACGGCATACCGGTTTTCTATGTTCAACACCACTATGCTCATATTGCATCGGTTATGGCAGAACATGGTATAACCGAGGCTGTTATAGGGGTGTCTTTCGATGGAACTGGATACGGACCGGATGAAACCGTGTGGGGAGGAGAGTTTCTTGTCGCCGATGGTCTTGGATTTGAAAGGGCAGGGCATTTCAGGCAGGTTAGAATGCCGGGTGGAGAAAAAGCCATACTCGAGATTAGCAGGATGGCTTTAAGCTACATATACGACGCATTCGGTTCAAATATGATAGATATACCCTTTTTTGAAAAGCATGACAGCATCTGGATGGATACTATTTTCAAAATGATCGCCGGAGGTATAAATTCACCCTATACATCGTCGTGCGGAAGACTGTTCGATGCGGTTTCCTCGCTTGCGGGTTTGTGTGACAGACCGCAGTACGATGCACAGGGAGCAATTTTACTTGAAAAGTACGCCGGATATATGGATGATATATACGAGGTGTACAGCTACGATATTTTCGAAAATGTAATAGATTTTCGTAGTACTATAAAAGGCATAGTAAAGGATATTAAACGCAGGGTTCCCGTTGAGGTCATATCAAGGAAGTTTCATGGTACAATTGTAAAGTCCGGTGTGGAGATGTGTACCAGAATTTCAAAAGAAACGGGAATAAAGAGAGTTGTTCTGTCAGGAGGTTCATTTCAGAATAGAAATCTTTTGCATTTATTTGAAAAATATTTGAGCGTTCAGGGATTTGAAGTATATATTAGTAGGTCTGTGCCGCCCAATGACGGCGGTATTTCTCTCGGCCAGGCCTATGTAGGTATAAATAAGATGATGAAGGAGTAGAAAATGTGTCTTGCAGTAGCAGGAAGAGTTGTATCTATTGATGGGATGAAGGGTATTGTCGAAATTGGCAATGTTAAGAGGGAGGCCGGTCTACATCTTGTTCCCGGTGTTAAGGTCGGGGATTATGTTCTACTGCATGCCGGTTTCGCAATACAGATTATCGATGAGAAAGAAGCGATAGAAACAATGAAACTTCTGGAAGAGATGTTTCATGGAGAGGAGGCTTATTAGAAGAGATATGGACTTTTCAAGATTCAAAGACAGGGATTATGTCAGGCGTCTTGTAGAAAAGATACACAGGGACTACCCGGGTGGCAGGGTTAATATAATGGAGGTATGCGGAACCCATACAATGGCAATCGGCAGTTACGGTTTGAGGAGATTGATGCCGGATGGGCTGCAGCTCCTTTCCGGACCGGGATGCCCTGTTTGCGTAACTCCCAACTCTAT
Organism: Spirochaetota bacterium; assembly: GCA_026990615.1. Taxonomy (GTDB): domain Bacteria; phylum Spirochaetota; class B62-G9; order B62-G9; family B62-G9; genus JALXDB01. The sequence goes on along the minus strand of JALXDB010000406.1, from coordinate 2,261 downwards.
AATCAACGCTTCGATAGAACTGGCGCAGAAGGAGGGGGTGGTAATTACAACATTTGGTGATATGATGAGGGTGCCCGGTACCGAAAAAAATCTTGAGGTTTGCAGAGCTGAAGGAGCGGATGTTAGGGTTTTGTATTCTCCATACGATATGATAGCCATGGCCGAATCGGAGAGGGACAAAGAGTTTGTATTTATAAGTGTAGGATTTGAAACTACAACTCCTGGAATTGCCCTGACAGTTCTTGAGGCAAAGAAGAGGGGATTGAAAAATGTCTCATTTATATGCGCAAACCGCCTTGTAATTCCAGCTCTGAAGGTTTTGTCTCAGGCTGAGGATATAAATATAGACGGGTATCTATGCCCTGGCCACGTTAGCGTTATTATAGGTTATGGAGCTTATCAGGTTATCGTTGACGAATATAAAATCCCCTGTGTTGTTGCTGGTTTTGAACCTGTTGACATTCTTATGGGAGTTTATGAGATTGTAAAACAGGTAAAGAACGGTGAAAGCCGTGTTGTGAATACCTATGGCAGAGCTGTTACAGAGGAAGGCAATCTGGAGGCCCAGAAAACAATGGAGGAGGTGTTTGAGCCTGTAGATGCAGAGTGGAGGGGTATAGGAATTATCCCGAAAAGTGGCCTGGGTTTAAGAGATGAATATTCAGAATACGATGCCCTGAAAAAGTTTAATATTGAGTTGAAAGAAGCTCCGGACCCTCCAGGATGCAAGTGCGGCGAGATATTAAAAGGAGTTCTTTTACCGACCGAATGCCCGCTTTTTGGTACAAAATGCAAACCTGAATCTCCTGTTGGTCCGTGCATGGTATCGTCCGAGGGCTCATGTGCTGCCTACTATAAATACGGGGAGGTGTGATTTTGGCAAGGAGAGATGAAGAGATTATCCTGCTTACCCATGGAGGTGGAGGTGCACTTACAAGAAGATTGATTGAGGAAACAATAGCTCCTATTTTTAACAATGAAGTTCTTAACAGATTCGAAGATTCCTCGGTGATACCGGGTGTGGAGAATCTTGTGTTTACAACGGACAGTCATGTGGTAAGCCCCCTCTTTTTCCCTGGTGGAGATATTGGAAGACTCTCGGTTACAGGTACGGTTAACGATATTGCAACTTCAGGGGCTAAGCCGCTTGCTGTATCCGTTGGATTGATTATAGAGGAAGGGTTCAGCCAGAAAAATTTGAAAGATATACTTAAGTCCATGAAGTCGACTGCTGATGAAGCAGGGGTGTCAATTATAACGGGAGATACCAAGGTAGTGGAAAAGGGCAGGTGTGATGGTGTATACATCAACACCAGTGCGGTCGGTTTGCTGAAAAACGGGAGACTTTTATCCCCTAAAAGAGTTGAACCCGGTGATGTAATCATTGTCAGCGGTCCCATTGGAAACCATGAGGCTGCAATAATAGCCGCACGGAACGAACTTTTACCCGGCACGGTAATAGAGTCGGACTGTGCTCCGCTGAACAAAATGATGAAGGAGTTAATTGATGCGGTTCCCGATGTTAAGTGTGCAAGGGACCCGACAAGAGGCGGGGTGGCGGCGACCCTTATAGAGATTATAGAGAGTAGCGGATACGGTATAGAGCTTGAGGAGGAACTTATCCCGGTAGATGATGAGGTTAAAAATCTCTGCGATATACTCGGTATGGACCCGCTGTACATGGCGAATGAGGGCAAGATGCTGATATTTGTACCTGAAGAAAAAGCAGAAAGGGCTCTTGAGTCTCTTAAAAAAAATGAGTATGGGCATAAGAGCTGTGTGATTGGACGGGTAATCGAGGGCAAAAAAAGGCTAACCCTTAAAACAATCTACGGTGCTACAAGGATTATCACCATGCCGGCAGGCAGCCAGCTCCCGAGGATATGCTAGCCTGAAAAATTTCCGGTTTAAAAACGCTCCATTTTACAGTCCAAAAAATAATTTGCTTAAAAAATCTATAGAAAATGAATTAAATATACTGCTGTTCCGGCTTTCCTCTTTTTATAAGATAAGTAAAATTGAACTGACATTGAGCCTGCCACTTATAATTTGCTTTTGGGAATGTCGGAGTCTAAGAATAAGGGTATTCCATACTGCATAAATTGGTGTTATTGGCACTGGAGGTTGTTCCTGAATATTAACATAAAAGGATTTTTCTCAGGGATATTTTTTACATGTTAACTGATTTATGATTTTTATTTTTCCCGTCAATAATATATCACCTATCTTAACACTCACAGGAGAAATACTGACAACAAAAC
>JALXDB010000405.1 GCA_026990615.1 Spirochaetota bacterium | reverse complement strand
CGGCAGAGTTCAGATCCCCTGTTAACATTAGAGATTCATTTGTGGCCTTTGCCCTCAGGTATTCCGTTTTAACGCCGGGCCTCAGGGTTCTAAAGCCGAACTCCTCCTTTTGCACTCTCATTACAGGAACCTTTGTAACTCTGTCTATTCCATAGGGAAGTTTAGCATGCAGTCCGGGCTGAGATACCCCGATATATTTTCCAAATCTGGTGATTACTCCTACCTCGTCAGTGCCAACCTGATAGAAGAGTGTAAAAAGGAAAATTAGCAGAAATATAAAACCAATTACTCCAACAACCAGTTTCCCTGTAATCTGCACCTGATTACCTCCGTGCGTATATTTATCCAGCCAGCTCATATCTGCTCCTCATTACATTCATTTGTACAGCTTGTCGGGCTGCTCTAATGCCGAAAGTTTTTCCACCGGGGCTTAGCGTAGCAAGCTTTTGTTAGGGTGTAGAAATAATTGGAATGCATTAACAGGTATTAAAAACTACAGATTAAACTTATATGTTTTATAAAGCCAATTATTTCAAAACTCTCTGCATTATTCTGTTTCCTGTTTAAGAATATAATTGCTTTTACTAAGCAATGATAGTTTTATTTTTCTTTTTATTTGCAGTTGATATACTGGTCCCTGATTGGCGAAGGCGTTTTGATTTCAGAAAATAAAAGGAATGGGTTGGGTTTAAAGATTTTGGTGCATCAGTTAAAATATAGTTAAAAAATTAGGCGCATTAAATAAAACGCAGCATTGAAAAAAATTGGACGTATTGTATAAAGCATTATATAGAACATTATATAAAGAGTTAGCTATTGAACTCAGTAATATTACCCGCGGGGAGCATTATCTCAGGAAAAGGCGCTGTATGAGAGTGGGTTATGATAGGGTTCGCAGAATAATTTAAGTGGGCTCTAAAATTTTCTGAAATTTTGTTTAAAATCATTAATTGCTATGTCGTGTCAAAATTTTATATATATCCATTTAGTTCAATAAAAATTGACCTTTTTGCACTTTTGATATTGTTTTTTCTGATTTTTGCGATAAAATTGTCATAATAGATGTAAAATTGTCAAATGAACTACAATACTATTTTAATAGAAAAAGATAAAAATGAAGGAAACTTTAACTCATCAGAAAAACGATTATATCGACTATGATAGAATATTCCCGAAGGATCCGGATAAAATTTTCAATGAAGGGATAATAACGTTTGAGATAGCATATCCGGATTTTTATGGGAGAGAGGTTGAGTTTTTAAAGGATGCTTTCTGGGATACAGTCAGGGTTTTCAAGGGTGAATACCCGGGCTATAAGAAATGTTCTACAAAATACCACGACCTATCCCACTCGCTGTCTGTTTTTTTAACTACGGCAAGGCTGATTCATGGGGTTCTCCTTGGCGGCACCTTTATTGAACCTCTTGTGAGCATTGTCGGTTTAATTTCCTCATTATTTCACGATATAGGCCTTATTCAGACTGTTGATGATGATTCCGGCACCGGTGCTAAGTACACAATCGGCCATGAAAAGAGAAGTTTAGAGTTTCTGCAGAGATATTTGAGAAGAAAAGGGTTCAATGAGAGGTACATAGGGTACTGTTCACACATAATTGACTGTACCAGACTGGATATAAGTGTAAAAGATATAAATTTTATAAATCCTGAAGAAGAGTTGATCGGCAAGATTGTTGGGACCTCTGACCTGTACACCCAGTTTTCTGACAGAATCTACCTTGAAAAACTGTTTTTCCTCTACAGGGAGTTTCAGGAGGGCGGGATAAAAGACTTCAACAATGAATATGAGCTTTTCAAAAATACAGAACGTTTTTATAATGAGGTGGTTCTTAAAAGGCTGAATGAAGATCTTGATGGCCTGTACAGGTATATGAAACTCCACTTTGCAAAGCGCTGGGGCATGGAGAGGGATTTTTATATGGAAGGAATCCAGAAAAATATCGACTACCTGAAGAATGTAGTTTTAAAAAATCCTAGAGATTTTAAAAAGCTATTGAGAAGAGCAGGTATTGTATCATCCCTGGACGATTAAATTCAATTGAATATGGCATTCAACTCCTTAGATTTAAAGTTAAAATAGTGTAAAATTTAACTGTATATTCTGCTTCATCCTTATATTTACTACAGTCAATATTAAAAATCATGATATATTATAATGGTGTACTCTATAGAAGAGGCAGTTAATAGAAAAGTCACGGGGGGATAAATGTTTTTAAAAAGCAAACTATTTAATTCGCTGATAGTTATTTTACCTGTTTTCTTTTTTGTATTATCTGTATCATGGATAGGATTTGCCGTTGAGGTCGACTGGGTTTCGGGGGATGTTGTGTACAGTCATCTGAACCAGGAGTGGAAAAAGCTTGATTCCGGAATGGTACTGGTAAATGGAGATATTATAAAGACAGGTGCCGATGGAGAAGCAACACTGATTGACCAGAACTCTGAAATACGAATCTTACCGAATACAAAGTTTACCGTTTCGGAGAAGGTGGAAAACAACAGAAGAAGATCGGCTTTTTTGCTCTTCCTTGGAAGGATAAAGTTTAAACTTACAAGGAAGACCGGTGTTGAGCCCGAGATAGCAACACAGTCTGTAAACCTGACCATCAGAGGAACCGAGTTTGATGTTGCTTCGGGACATGACGGATCCACCCTAGTGGCCATTGAGAGTGGCGTGGTTTCGGTAAAGGGCCAAAAAAAGGTTCTAGTTCTGAACGATGGAGAGGGTACACAGGTGGATTTTGGCGGAGAGCCAGAAAAGAAGTTTAAATTGATAAGCAGGGTAATTGACTGGGATAAATGGCTTGCTCAATCAAAAGAAAAGATAAAGGGGCATGAAAAGGAACTTCTATCCAGGATTTTAAACAAGTTTAAAGAGATCGATGGAGAAATTAAAAATTACGAAAGTATAAGGGCAAAAGCTCTGGCAGAAAAGGAGAGGTACGTCAAGTTAAAAAAGCAGGAGATGGGGAAGGGCAACGTAGAGGAAGCCGAGAAGTACAGTAAGATGGCAAGCCTTAAAGGAAAACTTGCATTTCATTCTATTGTAAGCATTAGATTTCTTGCCCTGTCATCGATAGGTTTAAAAGATATGGCTGATGATGTGTACAGCTCTATAGCTAAACCGGAAAAAGAGACCGTGGCAATATACAACAACATAGAAAAAATCTACTCTAACATAGAAAAGAAGTATCTGAGAAAGGGAGATAGGGAAAGGTTGGAAGGAAAAACCGGAAAGAAGGGATGCCTCAAATTGTTTTAGATAGTATTGTTTTGGATAATAATTTGCCCTTTATTTTGAGGGGTTAGAGGTTATTTTAAAGAATAGTAGAGATTACTTTCTGAAGTATTATAAACTCAAAACTTTTCTATGATAAGTTATTAAGGAAATAAAGAGTTAAAGATTTATATAGATGTTAGGATTTGATATCGTTCCTGTTGTTTATGTTGTAGGTATTTTAAAAACGTTTATTTGCAAGTGACATAAATGTTAAGAAGAGTATATTACCTTGTAGTACTGATATTACTGTGCAGTAGTTGGACACTGTTTCCTCAAAATTTTCAGGACGATTCAGATTATTCGAACTTTAATGTTGAACAAAATGTAGAGATTCTTAACAGTTTTAACGATCAAGATGCTGTTGTTCTTCCATTTGTCTATAATGGATACCTCTATTCATTTTCTCTTTCCAGATCGATTCCACTCTGGAGATTCTTTTTAGGAGGAGATCTGGAAAATCCATTCGTAGTTTATAACGGGCGTATATTCGTATACGATATATACAACAGAATTTATGCAATTGATTTAAAATCCGGAAAAATTCTATGGAGTTATAGTTCAGACGGTGAACTTGTGGGAAAGCCCCAGGTTTATAAAAACTACATTGT
>JALXDB010000404.1 GCA_026990615.1 Spirochaetota bacterium | reverse complement strand
ATATAACAGTACCGGAGATTGGGATGTACCTTGGTGATGATTTCGATGATGAGAGTTTTGTAGATTTTGATGATGAGGATGAAGATTACTACTCTGCCCCAGAAAACTATATAGTACGAACTTACGTCTGCGAAGATTGTGACTTCAGGTGGACAGAGAAGATTAATCTGGACAACAATGATTACCCTGATTACGATGACGAGTTGGGGCAGGCCCATATATGCCCCATGTGCGGATCATCAAATGTATCATTTTATTAAGCATATCACTTGTGGATTGCAGGATACAATACACCTTTGATATTTCCCCTTTTTAAGCTATCTTTTAAGTGAAATAGTTAATCCTGGAAAAGATGAATAAGAGGTTTTGAACAATAATGGCGAAAAAGAGTTTTTATATTGAGACCTATGGATGTGAGATGAACAAATCTGATTCAATTGATATATCACTTTCAATGGAGAGCAGTGGTTACTCTAAAAGCGACAGGCCAGAAGATGCCGATATAGTGATTATCAATACATGTGCAGTAAGATACAATGCAGAAGAGAGAATCCAGGGCAGAATTGGGTTTTACAAATCTCTATCAAAAAAATTGGGTAAAGATCAGACCGTTGTTATTGCCGGATGCATGGCCCAGGAATGGGGAAGAAAAATTCTTGAGGATTATGATAATGTTTCGATTGTTGCCGGGACCTACCATTATCTGAGAATCCCAGAGCTTGTTAGAGAATATGATGAAACCGGAAGAAAAATTGCGGCCATTGAAAAACAGGACTACAGGTTTTCGAACTTCAAAGGTGAGAGAGCAGAAAGCTTCTCCGCCTGGGTAAATATCATAAAGGGATGCAGCAATTACTGCAGCTACTGTATTGTACCATTTTTGAGAGGACTGGAGAAAAGCAAACCCCACGAGGAAATTATCTCTGAAGTCAAGGAGCTTGTAGATAGAGGAGTTGTTGAAATCACCCTGCTGGGGCAGAATGTAAATGTATACGGAAAGGACAACAACGATATCACATTTGTAGAGCTTCTGGAGATGCTTAATGAGATAGAAGGACTTAAATGGATACGTTTTCTAACATCCCATCCAAAAGATTTCAACCCTGGCATGATAGAGAGAATTTCGAAAATAGAAAAGGTATGCAAACATTTCCATCTACCACTGCAGAGTGGGTCAGATAAAATACTTAAATTGATGAACAGGCGGTACTCTGTAGAAAAGTATTATGAGATAGTTGATGCTATAAGGATGTTTAACAATGATTATTCAATTACAACAGACATTATAGTTGGTTTCCCCGGTGAAACCGAAGAAGATTTTTTAAAAACCCTTGAAGTGGTTAAAAGAGTTGAATTCGATGATGCGTTCATGTACAGATACTCCGACAGGCCATATACAAAGGCTTCAAAACTTGAGAATAAAGTGCCGTTTAATGTTATGAGAGCTCGCCTTGAAGAACTGATTGAAGTTCAGAGGAAGATAACCTATGAAAAAAACAGGAGCGAGATCGGTAAGACGGAGGAGGCTCTAGTTGTAAGGCCCAGTAAAAAGAGCGAAGAAGAAATGCTGTGCAGGATAAAGAAAGGGAAAATGGTGGTGGTTCCTACAAAGGCCAGACCCGGCAGTTTTATAAAGTTAAAGATTACCGGCATTTCCGGGAACACCTTAAAAGGGGAAGAAGTTACAGTAAGCGAATCCCTCAGGATTTAACGAAAATGGATTTAAAAAAGGCCCTTCTACTTGCATTTTTATTTTTCCACTCACCTTACTTTGCCCTTTATGCGAATAACTATACACTCCCCGGAGGAGGGGCAGAATTTATTATTCCTGAGGATATTGGCAGTGTATTTTTCCCTTATGGAAATCTTTATCAGATTCCCGACAATAATAGAATAGATAGATTTATAAAAAAGGCGGAGGATTTTGAGAAAAGAGGTGATTACAAAAACGCTTACAGGTACTATACAATTGCCGCTAACAGAGCAAAAAACAGTAAAACTGCACCCTACATTCTGTTTAAAAGGGCATTTCTGGTAAATAGCAATCAGCAAGCTGTTAGAGATTTGATCTATATATACAGGAAATATCCTGATTTTCCCCTTATTGATGCAGTTGAATATGAAATTGCCTGCAGGTATTATCTTTCGGGAAATTTTAAAGAGAGTGAGAGGTATGTTAAAACTCTTAAAGATAAAGACTCCCCCTTGTGGCCCTATGCTTTTATTTTAAAATCCTCGATGGAGTTTATCCAAAAAGATTATGAAAAGGCAATTTCCAGCTCAATGGAATCTTTGGAAAAGTTGTATGAGCTGAACGATAGAGCTCTGGAGTATCAGATAATGCTCTGCCTCATGCTGGTGTCCAGATCTTTGATTGAAAAAGATGAGCTTTCAAAGGGTAGAAAACTTCTTAAAAAAATTATTGGAACAACAAAGAATTCTTCAATAAGGTCAAAGGCAATTTATGAACTGCTAAAGGCTGATTTAGCCCTTGGAAACTATGAAGAGGCATCACTCTGTTATTATACCCTGAAGGATAACTACAGGAATACGGTTTCCATGGCAGCCGCAGAAGAGTTAAAACGAAAGAACTCATGGGAAATTGCCGACAGGCAGAGTCTGAAAGGGATGAAAATTGGTATCTACTGCCCCGAGATATTAACCGGTTTAAGCAGAGAAAAGCTCCTGAATGGTGGAATATGTCAGGGGATTAAAACTGTAGGGGTTCAGACAGAAGCCGGGGACAGGGTGGACTCGGAGAAGGTGGTTGGAAAAGATAAAACTGTTAAATCAAGTGGAGGGGATTTTGTTATTCAGCTGGGCTCCTTTAAAAATAAGGAAAATGCCGAAAGATTGATGCAAACCGTTCATCAAAAGGGTTTTTCCGCTTTTATTGAAATTACTGAGGCAAAAGGTGGTAAATTGTACCGGGTCAGGATTGGGCCTTTTAAGACAAAAGAAGAGGCTTCAGGGGTTCTGGGTAAAATTAAAAATACCGGACTTTCAGGAATTATTATCTCGATAAAAGAATAATAAAGATATTCAGTTTGTAAATTAATTCAGGTAGTAAGGGTACAATATTTTTGAGATTAAAAGATAATATAAATGTCCGACCCGTAAATTATTCAATACATAAAGGGTACAATATTTTTAAATAAAATATTAATTTTAGATCATTTTTTAACCGTGCCGGATGTTTTAATTGTAAATATATTTTGTAAGTGATATTTTTATTTGGAGTTGCAGTATTAAATGACAGGTAGGCAAAATCCAGAGATAAAAAGAACGGTATCCGAAGCTGAAGGTGGCAAAGGTGCGCCTTCTAATAGATTGTCCCACAGAACCTCAAGTTCGACTTTTAAGAATGTATTAAAGGACACTCCAAGAGATACTCTAAAAGATACTCCGAAAGATACACCAATGATGAAGCAGTACCATTCGATAAAGAAAAAATACAGAGACTCCGTTCTGCTGTTCAGATTGGGAGATTTTTACGAGATGTTTGAAGATGATGCATTGGAAGTGTCGCGTATTTTAAATATTACCCTGACCAAAAGAAACAGTGTGACGATGTGTGGCTTCCCGTATCATGCGGCTGATACTTACATCTCCAAACTTTTAAAAGCAGGGAAGAAGATAGCCATCTGCGAACAGGTGGAAGACCCTAAACTTGCAAGGGGAATTGTCAAGAGGGATGTGGTTGAAGTTCTTTCACCCGGAATGGTAACCCGGACGGAGCTTCTCGATACACCAGACAAAAACAGTATTATGGCGATATTTATAGAAGCGAAAAAACCTAACGGAGTAGCAGTTGCGATTTGCGATATCTCTACGGGGTATTTTTATTCCAGATATATTGCGGGTGGTGATATAGTAGATGAACTTCTTAACGAAATAGAAAACAACGGGGTTA
>JALXDB010000403.1 GCA_026990615.1 Spirochaetota bacterium | reverse complement strand
GAATTATATTGCATATATAAGTATTATTATGCCTATATATGACTAATATCATAAAACCAGGCATAATTTCTTTACTAAAAAAGTAAAAACATTTTGAGACTATGTTTAAAGAAGGTCATTTTACCGTTCTCTTTATAATTTTAGAAATAGGCAAAACTATATACCTAATTTGAAAACCCAGGTCATATTACAGAGAAAGACATACCAGATATAAAAAGTATTGTTGAAGACTTGGGGTTTACTTACCAGAGTATATTAAGAAAAATCAAAATAAGCCTGAAACTTCTGTAAAATAGCTGGTACAACCGGTAACGTCTACTGCTGATTTATATATTTTACAAGAGTTAGTCTGTTAATCCTGTTGTCAATATACTCGTAGTGTATTTCGTCCATCATTTCGCGCATTATATATATTCCCAATCCTCTCTCCTTTGACTCCGAAAAATGATCATCCAGGTTAACCTCTTCCTGCTCTATAGGATTGAACATCTCCCCCTCATGCTCGTATATAATGTAAAGCTTTCCATTGTCATACTTAACTTCTATGGAAAATCCTCTATCTGAATTGTTCCCGAGGGCATGCTCTATTATATTGGCGCTCCATTCATCGCATGAAATCTCTATCTTTGTTATATCAGATTCAGATGCTCCATACTCCCTGGCCTTTTTTGAAATAAAATCTCTCGCTTTCGCAAGATTCATCAAATTGGATTTTAGATATATCTTATTGTCATCCATCAAAGAATCTCCAAATATATTTTTAAACTGGCTCTACTTTTCCCTCATCTGAAACTGTGAAAATTCCACCGCAACCAGAGCATTTAAACTTTCCAGGTTTTGAGGTTTTCAACTTCTTACCACAGTGGGGGCATTTAAATACAAGGGGAAATATATCCTCTGCTTCTTCCACGCTTTCAACATCCTCTTTCTTTTCCGGTGTGGATTTGGCCGCTACATCATGTCCCAGCATGCTCAGTGCTTCATTCAAGTCCACAGCAATCTTGAAAAATTTTGTAAAACCGAGGAGTTCAAACACCTCCATTACTTTGCTCTGAAGCCCAAATAAAACCATATCACCTTTTTTCTGTTTCAACTTTTTCAAGAAGGAGGTAAAGGCCCCAATTCCCGTACTGCTTATATAGGTAAGCCCATTGCAGTTGAATACCAGATATTTCACATTCGAATCTATCAGATTGTTTATATGGGACTGAAACTCCGGCGAATTGTAGGTGTCAAGATAGCCATTAAGAACGAGCTGAATCTTTCCCGGGTCCCCTCCAATTTGTATAGGAGTAATCTTCAGCGAATCTTTGATATTGATCTCCTCCATGCCTTTCCTCATTCAAATTACTTTTTGATTTTAAACTACCTACAACACTAACGTCTTTATCATAAATAATTATATGATAGTGGACATCAATTTTCAAAATAATTTGATATTTATTTTATCATTTCACCTTTAAAACGAGAAGGGTCATATCGTCGTACTGCTCGGCATTCCCCACAAAACTCATCACATCCTGAATTATATGATTTGCAATATCAATTGCTCTGTTGTCTGCAAACTTTGGAATAATCTCGGCTAGCCTTGCCATTCCGTACTCCTCCTCCCTCTCATTTCTCGCCTCATGTATTCCATCTGTAAACAGTATCAATGCGTCTCCACTCTTCATTCTGATGGCAGGTTCTTCCATGTATTCCACATCAGGCATAACACCTATTGGAATTGAACTCTTTTCGGGTTCAACAAGAAAACAGCTGTTCTTGTCTTTTCTATAGAGGAGAATAGGTCCGTAACCTGCATTTGTGTATTGAAACAGTTTTCTTTTACTATCGTAAGTCCCGAATAGAAGAGTTGCGAATCTATCAGCTGAAATATCGGATATCAGGGTGTTGTTTATCAATGTTACAACCCTGGGAGGATACATCACCCCCGAGTTTATCAAAGATCTGAAAACAGTCCTTATCATTGTCATCATCAATGATGCTGGAACCCCCTTACCGGCCACGTCACTTATAATCAAGCCGTACTTTTCGCTCTTCATGATGTAGTCGTAGTAATCTCCGCCCACTCCTGCTGCTGCCTTATAGAATCCACCGATACTCACAAACTCGTTATCTATTACCTCACCTGGTATTAAATTTTGTTGGATACTTCTTGCAATTTCAAGCTGCTCATCGAGTTTGGCCTTCTTTTCCATCTCCTTCTGATACTCTTTCAGCCTTTCGGTCATCCTGTTAAACTCATCGGCCAGCAGACCTATTTCATCCCTGCTCTTCACATAAATCTTGTAATCCAGGTCTCCGCTTCCTATTCTGTAGGCCCCTTCAGCAAGAACCTTTATCGGCTTTATTGTTATTGTGGCCATTATAATAGCACCCAGAATACCTATTAAAAGCGTGACAACAGTAACAACAATCGTGCTATATATACTGTTTCTCTTTGTATCCTCTATAGCTTTAAAAATACTTTCCGTAGAATAACCAATCCGAACAGTACCTATCCTCTTCTTAGCGAAAAATACAGGTGACGCAAGATCGTACAGACGGGCAAGGTGTTTTGGATCAAAATTGGGCCTGATTATCATTCTGTTGGATTTAGAAGCCTCGATAGTAAAGCTGTCCCTGTATATCTTCCCCTTTTCTTTAATATCAGAATGAGCAACAACTCTGTTCTGTGTATCGAGGATTACCGTATATTTGATATCCTTATTCTTCATAGTTCGGGCTATAATTGAAACAAGGAGCAGCTCATCATTACTTAACAATCCTTCCCTTGCAACATTTGTAATATTTTCGAGGGTTATTTTTGCTTTATCTATCATCTGCTCGGAAAGAGCTGTCTTCTCCTTCTCAATTGTTACATAACTCAGCACTCCGCTTATACCAACGGTCAAAATTAGAATAAGAGATGCAATCAAAGCACTGAATTTAAATCTCAACCCGATTTTTCTCTTTCTTGCCTGAAAATATGTATCAAGTTCTTCCATTTTCCCTTTCCTCTTTCTTAACATTTCATAAATGAATGAGTAAAGTGCTATTGTAATAATTACAGCAAGACTAAAAAGTAACAGATAGAGCAGGCTGCTTAAAACAGGACTTTCAACAAATACCTCCCGGCTGATTATCCATGGTCTTTTTATAATTTTTTTCTCTTTTTTAACCTTCTGAACAACTACCGGTATCTTCTTAATCTTAAACTTCAAATGAGCTGTACCTGATATATTCCCTGCTTTATCAACGGCTGCAAGGTTAAAATACCATACTCCCGGGCCAAGATTCCTTATGATTATTTTGTTTCTTTTCGTTCTTATCCTTGACTTTTTAATATTTACAGCCCTTTTCGATATTACATAGTTAAAACCGGCTACATCTTTAGATTTAACACTCCATTTGAGATACGGTGTATTGTCCTTAAAATATCCATCTGGTCCGAGATTCTGGGGAACTATAACAGGACTGTCCGGCGGGGTTAGATCAAACTTTAACTTCAGTGCCACAGTACTTGAAATATTGCCGGCCCTATCCTTGCTCCTTATTTTAAAATACTCTACCCCTTCTTTAGTTGAAATAACCTTCAGCTCCCTCACCTCAGGGGAAAGATTGACAAGCTCGGGTTCGACATCTTGTTTATCCGTTACTATATAACAAAAACCCTCTATTCCCGACGAATCCTCAGGCTGGGTCCACTTTATCTTGACTCCCCCCCTGCCTACAAGGTTGTTCTTTAAAGGGGCAAGTTTCGGTGGGAGAACATGCATATCAGGACCGATATATCCTATTTCACCCTTCGTAGCATAAAAGACGTACGGTTTATCCTTATCCTTTAAAACCGAAAAGCTGTGTACAGGAAATTTACCTGTTTTCAGCGGTCCTAAGTGTTTAAGTTTATTGGATTGTTCTTTAACATAGTATATTTTCTCCTGACCATCCCTGCAATCGGTATAAAATACGTATCTAACTCCACCAATTCCCACAGGCTGGTACCCTATCACATTCACCATTGAATCATTCAGCTTATTATCTTCACTCAAAGGTCTTCCAGTGGGGGTATATTGTCGGGAATACAACCCCCAAGTACCGTCCCTGTCACTTTTATAGATCAGTATGAACTTATTTCCTTCGATATAAACTTCCGGCTCTTTCTTCTCACCTGGAAGCTCTTCTGTGAGATTAACCGGTTCTCCCCAGACATTCCCATTTCCGGAAAAAGACATATAGATATTAAAGACGGGCGTTTCTTTTTCCGTAAACGGCCTGCTCTGCCATACGCAGTAGTACTTTGATCCGTAATAGTACATATATGGGAAAAAAGAACCTGCAAAGTTCTTTGCAATTCTATAGGGAACCCCAAGAATATCCAGATTACGATCGAGTTCAAGGATAAAGAAATCAATTCTTCTGCCTTCCGATTCTGTATGGTATGTTAAAAACAACCTGTTCATGATATTGAACAAAGAGGGTCGAAAGCAGAAGCTTTTACCGGTTTTTATAACCTTTTCCTTCCACCTGTTTCCCCTTTTTTCGGCTATCTTCAAAGATCCATCAAGATTATCCCATACCAAAAATAGTCGGCGATCATACATTACAGCATCGTACTGGGGGATAAAACCAGCTACAGCATCTATGGAAATTCCTGTAGTCTTGGGACCTATAAAATTTTGAATATTACCTTTGATGTTATTACTGGTTATAAAGTATTCGATGTAGTATTTATCACCCGCTTTTTTCTTATAGAAGATGAAGTAGCCTTCTGGACTAGATACGATCTTTAAATCACTGTACTCTCTACCTTCTACAGCTCTCTGTATGGTTGCAGGAAAATCCCAGTAATCCCTGGCAGTAACAAGTTCAGAATGTATTGCTAAAATTAAAACAACAGCTATCAGATAGATAAAAACCCTAATCTTATGATTAATGTGCATTAACTCACCCGTCCAGATTGGAGTTCCAGCCTCTTTTTTGCTTTCATTATGTTCTGTTTAATCTTCTCATCATCAGGCCTAATCTTTAATATTTGTTCCCATTCGGAAATAGCCTCCCTGTAAAGGCCGTTCATATAGTAGTTCAGGCCATCTATGTAATGTTTTTTTATCTTTATTGAAATCTCTTCTGTCTTAAGACTTTCTGTCCCGCCTTTTTTACCAATTCTCTTTAAATTCCTCCACTGGGTCTCGGCCCTTGCAAGGGCGATCCTTACATCTACATAATCAGGATACAGGGAAAGGGCCTCTTTCCAGAAAGAGATGGCCTTTTCAAGCTCCTCTTTTTGATAGGCTTCAACACCCCTATCGTAAAGGACCTTTGCCTTCTCCTTCATCTCCTCTGTTATTATCCTTTTCTTCGATTCAAGCTTCTCATTCAACTTTTTGAACAGTGCTCTGGCTTCAGAAAAGTTCGGGTCTACTTCAAGTATTGTCTTTACCTTTGCCAATGCCTCCCTGTCCTTTCCTCTCTGCAAAAGGTCTTTTGCTTCATTCAGCATATCCTTTAATATATCCGAAGCCAATTTCGGGTCTGTTCTTTTAAGAGTTTTTGTTAAATTGATCCTTGCGTCCTCATTAAAGGGGAAAATTAGCAGTATCTCTTCCCAGTACTTTATGGACTCTCCATAGTTTCTATTTTTGTAAGCCTGTATTCCAAGCCTCTTAAGGTTTTCAACAAGGGGATAAAAAGGCGAGGTGGGAGGAACCCGCTTTTCCTCCTGTCTCTTTATAGCCACAGAAACTCTTACAATATACTCTTTGATCTGGTCGTTTTCTGGGTCCAATTTTAATCCTTCATTTAAAACCTTTAAGGCATCTTTAAATCTGTTTAAATTGTACAGCCTTATCCCTTCTCTGAGGTATTCTGCTATCTTTGCAACCTGCTCCTCACTCCTTTTTCTTTCGATCTCAGCTATTATCTGATTTATCTTAACGATATAATTTTTAGCCTCCTGAACATTGTAATTTACCGCTATAGCATTCTCAAACTGATCAAGAGCCTCTTTATACTTTTTAGATTTGAATAGACGCACACCGGTTTCAAAATAACTCCTTCCAAGGGCCAAAAGTCTTTCCTTCTCTCTCTGTTTAAAATCAATCTTCGAAAGGAAAAGTTTTGCTTCACTGTCATCAGGGGAAAGCTCCAATACCTTCTGCCACACCTTTCTGGCCTCTTCAAGTTCATTGTTATCAAATAACTCTTCTCCCCTCTTTTTTAACTCAAGAATTGTTCTCTGTCTTTCTCTTTCTGCCTTTATCCGGGAGATCTTGGCCAGCCTGGTTTTAGCATCATCCCTTTGAGGATAGAGTTTCATTGCACTTCTGTAGTACTCCTCTGCCTTCTCAAGCTCTCCCTTCTTCAGACTTTCGTCGCCACTCTTCAGTAGATCCATATATTTTTTTTCTTTTTGTTTTTCCTTTAAAATCTCTTTGCTCTTTTTTAAAATAGCGTATACATCTTTATTCTCAGGCTTAACTACTTTATCCAGTTTCTCAATAACCTTCGAGGCTTCATCGAGTTTTCCTTCGTTTATCAGTTTCAGCGCCCTGTTAAGCTCATCAGCATACCCGCTCATCTTTTTTAACGCTTTATCAATCAAACCTTTAACTTCCTCGTTCCATGGATCTATCTTAAGAGCTTCAGCCCATTTGTCTATAGCACCCTGATAATCCCCCTTATCAAAAAGCTCCTGCCCCTCCTCAATATACTTCTGGATCTCCTCTGACTGTTTTGACTTTGATGCCTCGAGAAAAATGGCCGGAGTGATTAAATAAAATAAGAGCACCGGTATGAATATTAAGATTATTCTAAAAAATGGTAATTTTTTCATTTAATCCCAGTTATTATTAAATGTATTCAATTTCAGTATCGACACATTAATTCAATATCAATAATGTTGTTAATATTCATCCAACAATAAAAAAGAAAATATCTGTACTTTATATAAATAGATTTTTTTAAAGTTATTAATAAATTTTCATCTAAAACATTATAATTTTCCAATATTTAATCTTAAATTATTTAAAATAAAATTGTTAAATCCGCAAACAACAATTAGAGGTATACCTCATGAAATACAAACTTTTGGCACTGGATCTGGATGGAACGCTTCTTAACGATCGGGGTGAGATAAGCAAGAAAAATAGGGATAAAATAAGACAGGCTAAAGAAGCTGGAGTAAGAGTCATACTCACAACCGGCCGAAGCTGGAGATCTACAAAGAGGTATATAGATGAATTGGACCTGGGAGACCCTGTTGTCACATTCAACGGAGCCTTGATACAGGACAATCAGCACATACTTAAAAGAGTAACCATAGACGACAAACTTGTTAAAGAGATAATTCTATTCCTGAAAGATCTTGATTTTGCTCCGATAATATATCCCGATGACAATCTTAAATATTACGAAACTCTCGGTAATTTTAAAAATGATTTCTACGATTTTTCTAAAGGATACGAAAAAGAACTTATAAAAGTAGATGATATTTCAGCTGTAAACTGGAAAAACGTCTTGAGGATCAGCGTGATCGCTGAAAAGCCAGACATATCATTTCTTCACTCCGAACTAAAGAAAAAGTTTAACAGCAACATAAAAACTGTTGACACCTTCTTTTTCCTCTGGGGATTCTGGATATTTGAAATACTACCCAGAGATTGTTCTAAATCGAATGCTCTGAAATTTATTTGCAAAATGTACAGCATAAAACAGGAAGAGGTTATCGCTGCGGGAGATAACAACAACGACATCGACATGATAAACTGGGCGGGGATGGGGGTTGCTATGAAAAACAGCCTCGACAATATATTCAGGGAAGCCGATTATGTAACGGAAAATAGCAACAACGAAGATGGAGTGGCGGAAATTATCGACAAGTTTATTCTGAACGAAGATCAATCACCTTAAGAATGCCATGTAGAACTTTTCAAGAACATCTATCTTTCCCTCTGCATAAACGAGAAGCGGGCTGTCAGGAAAACTTTTTAAAAAGACCTCGTAGCCTTTTAACGCCCTCTTAAATAGATCTTTGGCCACGCTTCTTTCAACGGGCTCTTTCTGCGAAAAAAAGCTGTACATAAACCTCTCAGATACATAAACTGCATCTTCAAACATCCTGAGGGAAGAGGCCGACACACCTGCTGGATAGGAAATGATCCTAACAGCATCAAATATAAAAGACCTCAGAAAATCAAATATATACCTCGATCTTATTCTGTAGAGCTGCGACTCACATGTGTGGGATAGCTTTTCGCTCTTCTCTAAAAGAAGATCGTACTTTTCCATAAAATCATCAAAGAGAACTTTTACATAGGGCCTTCCACGGTACCTGACATTATGAAAATTGTTTTTAAAGAATTCATGAAGAATATTAAAGGTATGTTTGAGAAGTATATCAAACTTCCCCCTGTCCTTGCGTTCGAGTTTTTTCTCAATTGCAAGCCGTTCAAAAAACTCCCTGAAAGCCCTTTCCTCCTTCTTACGCCTCTCGTACTCCCTTTTTCTGAGCTCCTCCCTCCTCTTTCTCTCCTTTTCAAACCTGTTGATCCATTCCCACATGGGATTTCTTGAAAAACTATCGGTACCGTATATCTCATCTTCGTATCTGTTATCAGCTCCTCTACTAAAACTACCGGTTTCTGCTTCTTTAACCCTGAAACTTCTGTTAGATCTTAGCTCTATATAATTTTTAATTACAGTATAAGCCTCGTTTATTCTCACCATCATTCGATGTGCGTAATCGGGGTCATCGGGGCGTGAATCCGGATGATACTTTTTGGCAAGATTTCTGTATGCCTTTGTTATTTCAATAATTGTAGATTTCTCTGTAACACCAAGCAGTCTGTACGCATCTTTTATTTTCAAATCCTGCATCAGCCCGTTCTTTAAACAGTTTTTTGTCTATTCAATTATATACCTATTGCAGTTAAAAATAAAGGACGATAGGAGGAATTATCTTTGAGAAAATCTATAAAGATTGCCGTAGCCTGAAAAATGCTCCGCAGCAAGAAGTCTGTTTCCCGGTATACTGCCCCTCTTTACTATAAAATCATTTATAATTCTTCCATTCGGCAGTTTATACGTATGGGGTCTTGTCAGGTTCATTCTCAATTTCGAAACTCCCTTTGAACCATAGTGAATTATTACAACAGTATGATCGCTCAGCACGTCGTATACGATACCAACATGGCTTATCCTGTTACCGCTGTAGTTCACAGTTCCCCTGAAAAATACCACATCAGCTTTATCAGGGTCTCCATGATAGTATATCAACCCTCTCCGCCTAAGGTTTATATAGAGTATTTGAGAAAGTGTATAACCCCGGCCGGGGCTTTCAAAGTCAAACCTGTAGCCAAGTTCCCTGTATAGTCCTAAAACAAAACCGGTACAATCATTCCTGTACACCGGATCAATGGCCTTCAAATTGCCAACACCAATTAATTCCTCTGCCCTCTGCGCAATCCTGATCCTTTCAGTTTCTTCACGCAGCCATCTTTTCTCTATATTTCTGGTAGTGGTAGCACAGGATGTTAATATTATCAAACCGGCAACAACGATTACAAATAAAAGCATTAAAAATATTGATCTGTATCTCAAATATATTTCTCCTGTACGGGAATTAACCCGAAATTATCAAATTGTAGCCGAATTTCTTCAATGCCTGCGCGGCAATGTTTGCATCCCTTTTTTCCGAAAAACCCAGCCGCAGTATTCCGCCCTCGCCCTCTCTTATATTCACTATCTCGATATCCTTAATATTCACACCCTGATAGTAGATGATATTTGTAATCTTTGCAAGCTCCCCGGGCCTGTCCTTTACGGATACTCTGACATCTATTAGGGGGGTTAAAAATCCCTTGCTGTACCTGGGAATTACCTTCCTCTCCTCTGAGGCTATTTCAAAAGATCTCTCTATAAAATCCAGGTTATCGATATTCTCTATAAGGGCATTCAATCTGCCTTTAAATTCTGTCAATGCTGAAAGAATCTCCTCTCTGTTTGTCTGTATTATATCACGCCATATCTTAAAATCAGACGATGCTATTCTTGTCATATCCCTGAACCCGCCGGCTGCAAGATTTCTGTAAAGGTCGTCATTTTTGTCTGCAAGCTGCCCCGTTAGAAGAACGGCAAGCAACTGGGGGAGATGGCTCACATTTGCGGCTATTCTGTCGTGCAACTCCGGATTGATAACCATAACCTTTGCCCCGAGCAATCCTATCAACTCCGATAGCCTTTTGACATCCCTTCTAGAAACATCCTCTGTTGGAGTTAAAACCCAGACAGCATCGTAGAACAGGTATGGATTCGAATGCTCCAGCCCCCTCTTTTCACTGCCTGCCATTGGATGGCCACCTATAAAGTGGGCTCCTTTAGATGCACTTTCAGCTGCTTTCTGACATATAAACTTTTTTGTACTTCCAACATCGGTTACAATAGTTTTTCTGCCGGCAGATGCCATAACATCGGGGAGTATTCTGGCAATATCATTGAGGGGGGTACATATAAATACAAACGCCGAATTTTCAACTGCCTTCCCAAGTTCATCATACTGAAAGGCCTGATCTATGATATTTAATTCCCCAGCCTTTTTAAGAGTTTTTACGCTGCTAACCCCAATAATCTTAAAGCCCTCTCTTTTAAAGGCATTTGCAAGAGAACCTCCGATAAGGCCGAGCCCTATTATAGTTATCGGTCTATCCTTTAAATTTACCTTCATCTTCGCCTTTGCCCGATCTGTAAATTGGATTTCATTATACTTTAATATTCTCTTCACAATCCATCAATATATAATCTAAAACATAGGTTCTATATGCACTGAATCAATCTATATACCTTCCTACAGCTTTAGCAATTATCCTGAGTTCACTCATCATTTTCTCAAATTGATGGGGATAAAGCGATTGGGCTCCATCAGATTTCGCATGTTCAGGATCATGATGGACCTCAACAATTATTCCATCCGCCCCTGCAGCCACGCTAGCCCGAGCCATTGGTATCACCTTGTCCCTTATACCTGTTCCATGCGATGGATCCGTAAAAATCGGAAGATGGCTGAGCTTTTTTATAACCGGAACAGCACTAATATCCAGAGTGTTCCTGGTATAATTTTCAAAAGTTCTTATTCCCCTTTCACACAGGATAACATTTCTGTTTCCACCGGAAAGTATATATTCGGATGCCATTAGCCATTCCTCTATTGTTGCAGACATCCCCCTCTTAAGCATTACAGGTTTATTCACCTTCCCAAGTTCTCTCAACAGTGTAAAATTCTGCATATTTCTGGCTCCGACCTGAAAAATATCCGTATATTCTCCCACAAGAGGGACCTGTCCAGGTTCAATAACCTCGGTTATTACAACAAGTCCATACCTGTCAGCTGCCTCCCTTAAATATTTCAGCCCGACTTCGCCCAGCCCCTGAAAACTGTAAGGTGAGGTTCTTGGTTTGAATGCTCCCCCGCGGAGTATCTTCGCACCGCTTTTCTTAACAGCTTCAGCTATGGTCATAACCTGTTCGCGGGATTCAACCGCACACGGCCCTGCTGCTATAATCACCTCATCGCCGCCTATTACCACATCACCCACCCTTATCTTTGTGTTTTCAGGTTTGAATAGCCTTGAAGCCAG
Organism: Spirochaetota bacterium; assembly: GCA_026990615.1. GTDB lineage: Bacteria > Spirochaetota > B62-G9 > B62-G9 > B62-G9 > JALXDB01. Next base: position 1,186 of record JALXDB010000403.1, on the reverse strand, counting down.
CTTGTATGGAGTTGATATTCTCACAACCTCATGAACACCATCCAGAACCTCGAGTTGCCTGATGTCCACCCCGGCTTTATCACCAATTGCCCCGAGAATAGTGTGTGTGACCCCATCAGAGCGGTGAATATCAAATCCCATCTCCTTCAGATGCCTGATAACATTTTGAATCTTCTCCTCATCAACATGAGGTTTCATAACTATAACCATCTTTATACCTCCTGAAATAAAAAAAGGACTGCAGGAAGCCTGCAGTCCTATAATTTGCGTATGACAGTCCCCTGCAGGCTAAATGATAAACTTAAAATAATAGTAGCTGTAACCATAACCCGTTAAACCAGCTATCTGCCCGCAGGATTTAATCATTAATAATCCCCTTTTATTCAAATACTTTTTCTTTAAAATAAATAAAACATAAAATGTGATAAAAATCAAGTGGTATCATGAATCCTGTACTTTACAGAGATCTCTTTTAGAGAATTGCTTAAAAACGACAGAATACCCGATACACCTGGAACCAGACCGGCTGTAAATACAGAAACGATAAACATGACAATAAAATTGATCAAAACCTTTAACGAAAACTCAAAATTATCAAAAGAGAAGAAAAGAGACTTTTTCATCGTTCGCCATATTGATTCATCACTGTTAATCACCATTAATGGATAAACCCACTGAAGGATAAATAGAAAAAATATCAGCATCCATATATTCAGAGCCGCTACAAAAACAGATACTTCACTGCTTACTATGAATATATAGAAGTAAATATTGGCAGCCACTGCTGCTGTAATAATAAATAGGAATAAGAATACCACAATTGATTTGAAAAAATTACGCGCAATTGCATTAAACAAAAATGTAAACTTCTGAACCTCATGGTAAACCATTCTCTGGACATACTCACCAATTCCACCTACAACTCCACCCAGCAAAATCAAACCGGACAGAAGGAAGAAAGTGTAGTATACAAAATCTTTCTGATTCCACTCTCTTCTCTTTCTGTAGGAAAAAACCTCTATTGCCCCCCGGTGAAGTTTATCAATCCAGACGGTAGCCACAGGTTTTCCATTTCTATTTTTTATTGTTATTGATTCTCCATAAAAGGGGATTGATATACCACCGATAGCCTCTTTCATAAGTAAATTTTTTACATCTGATCCATAAGTTGAAAGGAATATAAACC
>JALXDB010000402.1 GCA_026990615.1 Spirochaetota bacterium | reverse complement strand
GCGTATTATATCTGGTATTTCCAGGATTACGAAAAATAGCGGTATCCTGTATGCGCCTCGGTCACCCTATATAATACCGATTATCTTATATAATATAAGCAAATTAAACAAAATTATGTTTTGTGTGGTCTGTATTATGCTATCTATTTAAGAATATTACTGTTAAATCAGAAGCATAGTACAATCCCGGCATTTATTCAGCTGCCTGGCCGTCTTTTAGAGAAAGAAGGATTTTAGACTGTAATCCATCTGTAGCCGTAGGTTCTGTATGTTTTTTCCATTTTTAAGTTTCTCCATTGAAAATTGAAATACTATTGAAATTTTATTGAAATTCTAAAGTGGATTTTAAGATGATTTTTATATTAGAAAAAAATCTTTAAAAAATCAAATATATTTGGCATAGAAGGATTTTCTATTAGCGTAAGGGAGTGTAGTTTTCGCCTTCATTAAAGTTATATCAAAACTTTTTAATTGCTGAGGATTCAACATAATAAAAAAATATGCATTTTATTTGATACTAATATTATAATATTTATAATATAATTCTTTTACTGAGGTATGAACATTATGGAAACTCTTTTAAAAAATGAAACATCTTTGAGGAATGAGCTTTTATCTTCGGCATTTACCCTCTCCGATATGGAGATATTCGTTTTTCCCGATCTGCTTTACTCGCTTGTCCTCGCAAATATAATGTCTCCGGTTATATGGAGATGGAGGGATGACTCCTGGTTTGCTGGTATCGAGAATAAACCGCCCATGCAGAGGATAAACAGGGTCAAACAGTACATTATGAACAACTACGTTTTTAACCTTGACCTTGAGACGTGGGGACTTACAACAAAAGAAAGAGAATTGAGAAGATTTAAGGATGTAATAAGCGAGGATATCCTCAAAAAATCAAATGCTCTTTTTGGATATGAAGGGGACAGGTACTATTTTGACATAGATATTAGGCGTCATTTTGGTCTTGACAGGTATGATTCCAGTGTAATACCGTACTGGAAAACTGAAACAGTTGAGGCAATGAATGCTTTTGTCAACAGACCGGGCTTTAATACGGGCGCCGGTGAATGTGTTTCCCTTTCGGCTCTGTATGCAGCGGCCCTGTTTTTAGTAGCTGAGATACCCCTTGAAAATATATTTCTTATTGCAACTCCACTCCATTCACAAAACTTTATTGATATAGACAGGGGAGTGTTAACGAACAACAGGAGAATTGTTACTAAAAATATGTGGTTTAACGGAACATCCCTTTCAACAAAAGCCCGCCGGGCTATCGAAAATGAAGAGATTACAATAGTATCCCACATAACAGGATACGTGCATACTGTGTATGATACGGCCACGATGGATGTTGATTTTTATACTACATTCAAAAGGCGCCTTCAGGAATTTTTGACCGCCGACTTAAATCCCCAGATTATAAGCAATTTCCTGCGAAAGGAGATTGATTTTAGAAGCTGTTTTCAATATGGGCATAGAATAAATGGCAGAACCATGTTTATACCTCTTGAACGTATATATAGATATGAACATACAAGTTCAAACAGTTTTTCAACAGATTCGAGATCTGCCCTATTAAAAGAGATTGATATAGACGAGTTCAGCCTCAGTCCTATCCCAAATCGTATACTGTTAAATGATTTTGAGGAGTTTATAAAGAGGAATCGAGGCCTTACAATTGAGGAGTTTGTTAAAAAGGCAAAGAGAGAATTGGCTGTAAAGAAGTGTCTTAAAACAGATGTTCTCTTTGATTCTATAGAAAGGTTCTTAAAAACCGTCCCCCGTTTTCCTGACAGGCAAAAGGATAAAGATTTTAGACCCACTGATTCGTTAAGGATAGATACAGGTATGTCAAGGGAGGAGATATATTCTATTATTGTTAAGAATAGAGAAATCCCTGTAGCAGGCTTATCGCTTTATAGTTACAGGGATATGAACAATATCGACTGGATGCCTTTTATAAAAGCTGCAGTAGAGAGAAACCCTGTTTCGTACGGGGCGCTTAAGGGTAAGGATATTCAGGATATCGGACGAGTTTTAGAGGGGTTGAGCGATGTGTCTATATACGAGGGAAATAGGCTGTCTCAACCGGATGAGGTATGGAACTTTAAAACCGGCGATGGAATTGAAAAGGCTTTAGTTATTGCAAATGTTCTGTACAATAACACCATGGAAAACTGTAAAACCAGAGCCAGGAAAGGTGAAATAAAACTGATAATAGACCCGCCGGATGTAGCTGTTTACGATGGGCAAAGTGAAATAGCCCGTTTCAGTACAAGAAAATCTATAAAAAAAGAGATAAAACTATCTATCCCGTTACAGCTTTGATGGCCCTGTCATAATCCGGTTCCTGTGTGATCTCGGGAACAAGCTGGGTATAGATTACAGTATCATTCTCATCGAGAACAACAATTGCCCTTGCGAGCAGCCCCGCAAGCGGACCGTCGACTATTTCAACACCGTAATTTTTACCAAACTCCCTGTTTCTTAACTGGGATAGTGTAAGCACCCTGTCAATTTTTTCTGCATCACAGAATCTCTTCTGGGCAAAGGGTAGATCGTTGCTTATTGTTAAAATGACGCAGTTGTCTATTCTGGATGCTTCTTCGTTGAATTTTTTTGCCGAGGTAGCGCATACAGGGGTATCGAGGCTTGGAACTATGTTGAGAATCTTTTTCTTACCGGAAAAATCTTTAAGTGTTACATCGCTCAGGTCAGCTTTTGTCAGTAAAAAGTCAGGTGCCTTGGTTCCTATGCCGGGGAGTTCCCCTATTGTGTGTATTTCGTTTCCTTCTAATTTTACAGTTGCCATTTTTCTCTCCATTTTTGTATTTATTACAAAATATATACGATTACTATGATAAATGCAATACAAATATCCGGGTTAATAGAGAAAAGTTTAAAGCCTATAATTTTGTTTTCAGTTTTCTAAAAATATATTGTCTGCTCTTTTTACATAAACCCTTTTAACAAAAAAGTGGTTTCGCATCAACTTTCAACTATATGGAATAAAAAGATATTGAGAAAGCGTATAAACTTAGTGTAGACTAAAAGATAAATTGTTATTCCGAGTGTAGTTCTGATAACTAAATTAAACCTATTAAAACTGTGAATAGATGGAATAGTTAATTTTGTTAAACAGTAGGTTATGGAGAATCTTTGGTATTGCTCCATCAAAACACATCTGATTTTATAATTAGTATTTATACAAGCAGGGTTGGAAGAATTGGGGCCTTTAATGCATTAAGATTTAAAAGGAGCTGTCACCGGATTTAAAAAATGGCTTCCAACCGGGCTTAGGGAATGCAAATTTCGGTGATAAAATCGAAGAAAAATGCATAATAAAGAAAAGCGGGATGAGAAATACAACCAGACAGACCCTATCTATTTAAACAGCAGGAAAGTTGCCGAATTACTGCTCAGAAAAATAGATGAGGTCAAAAGAGAGCTTGGGAATTTTTCACGCATGGGAGAGAACATTAAAGAAGATGACTTTTACTACTACGACGGTTACCTGAAACATATAAATACTGAAAAGATAAAAGAGCTTGCCTCCATGCTAAAACAGAAAGAAACCTTTAACTTTAGAGATCTTTATAAACTTTTTTGTTCTGTATGGGATAAAGAGGTTTTAGAAGAAATTGAAGAGTCAGAGACTTTCGATGATAAACCTGATAAAGAAAAAGAAGAAGATGATGAAGAGGTCATCGTTGTGCCTGTGAGCAAAAAGGTATGGTCTTTTTATATGACATACGATTTTGTCGATTGGGAGATATGGACGAACAGGAAGGCACTTACCTGAGGGTTCAAATTACTGTTTAATAAGACCGGTGGGGATTTTTCAATTTCAACTTAAAAAGTAAATACTATTAAGTTTTCAACACCATAAAAATGGTGTGTAATTCAATATATATA
>JALXDB010000401.1 GCA_026990615.1 Spirochaetota bacterium | reverse complement strand
GAGTGTTGGTTTTGCTTTTTCCATGGCAAGTTTAAATGCCTGGCGGCCGGCAATTTTAAAGGCAAGTTCTGAAGAGTCGACTTCGTGATATGAGCCAAATACAAGGGATACCTTTACGTCAACAACCGGGTATCCGGCTACAACGCCTTCTTCCATGGCCTCCCTTACACCTTTTTCTACCCCGGGGATATACTGCTTTGGAATTACACCTCCGACGATCTTGTCAACAAACTCAAATCCCGCTCCCCTTGGCAGAGGTTCGATTTCCAGAAATACCTGACCGTACTGGCCGTGACCGCCTGTTTGCTTTTTATGCTTGTAGTCTGCCTTTGCGGGTGCCTGAATTGTTTCTCTATATGCGACAAGAGGGGTAGATGTGACAAAATCTATTCCATACTTTTCCTTTATTCTTGAAAGTATGATGTTAATCTGAAGTTCCCCCATTCCTGATATAACTGTCTCTTTTGTCTCCTTGTTGTATTCGACTTTGAATGAGATATCCTCTTCGGCTGCTCGATGCAGTAGAGAGTTTAGTTTATCCTCCTCCTTTTTATTTTTTGCCTTGATTGCAACACTGTGAACAGGATGCGGCAGGTCCATTTCCGGAAGTACGACTGGTCTTTCGGGAGATGAAAGTGTATCCCCGGTTTCTGCATGCGGCAGTTTTGTACATACTATAATGTCTCCCTCTTCAGCCTCCCGGTCCATCTGTTTCTGGGTTTTGCCAAAGGGAAGGTACAGTTTCGACAGTTTTTCTTTTCTATCTTTTGTGCTGTTTAATACTTCTGCTTCCGGTTTAAGGGTCCCTGAGAATACTCTTATATAAGATATTTTCCCTGCGAATTGATCGATAACGGTTTTAAAAACCAGCCCAACAAAACTTTCATCTTTGCTGAGTTTGATTTCGATTTCTTTGGACCTGTCCTGTGGATCAAAGCCCTTGATTGATCCTCTTGCGCTTGACTCGGGAGCAACTGCTATCAGGGTGTTGCATACCTCAGTTACTCCTATATTTAACCCGCTTGAGCATGCAAGTATGGGAACAGCTTCTTTCCTTAGAATCATATCTTTGATGCCGGTTATAATCTCTTCTTCTGTTAAATCTTCACCTTCAAGATACTTTTCTGTCAATTCATCGTTTGCCTCTGCTGCTGTTTCGATAATTTCAGATCTCAATTCTTCAGCCTTTCCCTTTAAGTCTTCCGGTATTCCTGTTTCTTTTCCTTTTTTGCCCTTTTCTTCGTATATATAGGCCTTCATCCTTAGCAGGTCTACCACTCCTTTAAAATTGGACTCTTCTCCCACCGGAAGGTGAAGTGGGAATATTTTAGTTTTTAAATTTTCTTTTATATTTTCAAGAACAGTGTCGAAGTTAGCCCTCTCTTTATCCAGTTTATTAACAATTATTATTACAGGTATGTTCATCTTTTTGGCACGGTTCCACAGCTTGCTTGTCTCAATTTCAATTCCATTTACAGCGTCCACTATCAGTACCACAACATCAATCCCGTAGAAGCATGATACAACTTCACCTGCAAAATCAGATGACCCGGGTGTATCGATAACATTTAGTATTGTATCCTTGTATGTTGCGCTGAAAACAGAGGAATGAATAGATATCTTCCTCTTTATCTCTTCTTCATCGTAATCGGAAAGGGATTTTCCATCATCAACTCTGCCCAGTGTATCAACAGCTCCTATGTCGTAGAGTAGGGTGTCAAGGAATGTTGTTTTACCTACCGAGGTATGTCCTGCAAGAGCCATGTTGATTTTTTTCATTTTATCCTCCACAATTGATATATATTCTTTAAGTCATGGTTTTAAAAAGTATAACCGGGGTAAGTCCACTATACTGTTTTCAATTTTGAGTGTCAAGTTTTTTGTCTTAAGTTAAATTTGAATTTACAAAAATATAGGATTATGTTAATAGCATAAGATAATGTTAATAGCAATGAAAAAAAATCAGTCAAAATCAACACTTACCAAAAGGCGTTTAGCAATTTTAATTCTGGCGGTTTTGTTCTTTGTTTCGTCCTGCGCCACTTTTAAAGTTAAAGATATAAAAAAACCTGTAAATGTTGATAAAAAAATATCAGAAGAGTTTTATAACTACATAAATAAAAAAAAGTTTTTCGAGGCCTGCAGGAGCTATATTGAATATAAAACCTGCTGTGGTGAAAGCTCAGAGCTTACATCAATGCAAAAAGCCATTAAAGATCTTTACAAGGATGAGGTTAAAAAGTTAAAAAAGGATTCTATTAAGGGTGTGGAGTATAGCTACACCCTTTATTCACTGTTTGATAACCCCTCCGATGTTAGCTATTTCAAAGATAGATTGATTTTTTATATAAAGAATTATATAGATTCGAAAATTGCGAAATTGCATTCTATCGAAGCTGCATCGCTTATGATATATATGCTGCATTTTCTTCCGGAATATTACTATCCATACGAAAAGCTTGTTGAAATATTTTTAGACAGGCAAAACCCGCTTATGAGTGAGAAGTATCTTAAAGAATTAAAAGGACTCATAGAGAGGAATAGGATCGAGGGGAATTTGCCTGATGACTATTCTAAAAAGCTGGAAAACCTTGAAAATCAGGTAAAGAAGATTAAAGAGCAACAGGCAAATTATAAACTGCAAACTGCCATATCAAACACCATTGACAGCAGTGTTAAAATAGTTGTAGACAGGGGTATAAAAACAGAGGGCGGCAGCACCGTGCCCGATCAGATTCTTGGAACTGGAGTTGTTATTGACAGTAGCGGATATATTCTGACAAATTACCATATTATAAAATCAAGCGTTGACCCCGAGTATGAAGGTTATTCTAAAATATACGTGATACCCGGAAGGGATGAAAGTATAAAACTAACTGCTGAAGTTGTTGGCTATGATAGGATCTTTGACCTTGCCGTTATCAAGGTTGAAAAGAATCTTACCTGTAAAATTAAGTTCGGAGATTCGGATAGCCTTGAAGAGGGAGAACAGGTGCTTGCGATTGGGAATCCAATAGGACTTGTTAATACGGTAACATCGGGTATTGTCAGCGCCAAAAAAAGACCATTTATTCAGATAGGAAATATTATTCAAATAGATGCAGCATTGAATCCCGGAAACAGTGGGGGAGCACTGATAAACAGAGATGGTTACCTCGTTGGTATAGCATTTGCCGGATTTCTTGAGCTTGAGAATTTGAATTTTGCAATACCTTCCAATCTTGTCCTCTACGATCTTTTTAAGCTGTTCAGAAAGGGAGAGGTTAAGCGAAGTTGGGTGGGAGCAAATGTAGAGAAGGTTAAAGACACCGTTAAGGTGAACTATGTGGTACCGGAAAGCAACGCAGAGCTTGCGGGAATTAAACCCGGCGACATAGTTGAAAGCGTGAATGGCTTTAAAATCGACGATACGTATCAGATCCAGAGTAGGGTATCCTACTTTGAGAACCCTGTTGTGGTGAAGTTTCATATCAAGAGAGGAGAAGAGGAGCTTGAATTAAAGGTTCCTCTGGCTAGAAGGCCATACCTTCCTTCAGTTTATATCTTTACCCATGATTCTACAAATAGTATAGTTGGGCCTCTGTTCGGGATCATACTGACCGATGTCTCTGTGCAAAAGAGGAAATATGTTCCTGTAGAACGGGTGATCCCCGGAAGCCCGGCGGCTGACTTTGGTATTACGGGAGGAGATGAAATCAAAATCAGGGATATAATATATAGGAAAAAACCGGGTATATTCTTTTTAAGAGCTGACATTAAATCAAAGAGGTTTGGATATCTCGGCAAGTCTGTTGTTCTATCAACCTATCAGGATATAAATAGTTTTATTTGATTACGGGATTTCTTCAAGAATCCTGTTGATCCAGCCCTCGCTCTCTTTTTTAAATAATGGGTAGTCTTTGCACAAAATAAAGTATTTCAGGGC
>JALXDB010000400.1 GCA_026990615.1 Spirochaetota bacterium | reverse complement strand
TGTCTCACCTGGGAGGGATTAAGAGCCCAATGGGAGGCTCAGGGTCTGAAACTCCGATACTTTATCGGCCAGAAATTCTCAAAGATGCCTGCAAACGGGTATTGTGCGAGAAAGAGCGATTTAAAAGACCCGAAGAAAAGGGATATCATTGTAAGATTTCTCAAAGGGTCATCAATGGGAATACACTTTTATACAGTTAATTCCAGAGCAGCAGCACAGATCATGTATGAACAACTTCCCGCAGTAAGAGAACAGATGTCACCAGAACTCGCATATGCTTCAATGAACCAGCTTGCATGGTCATATGCTGAAGGCTACAGGAGAGGCAAAGGATACGGCTGGTTTGAAGTGAATGGTTGGAAAAAATACCTCGATATCATCTACAAACTCGGCCAGACGAAGAGGCATCTTTCCATCGATGAAGTCATAACAAACGATTTAATAGACGAGGTGAATGACTTTGATCACAAGCGAGTTGAAAAAGACGCAAAGTCTTTCAAATTAAATGAAACATGGGCGAAGGTAAAAGAGACAACAGGTCCATACTATTGATAACAATCTTCTCCCCCCTGTGGGGGAGGGATTTATATTAAATTTTGAACCTTTTATTTAAACTATAATAAACTATTACGGTAAGGGAGATATTATGAACGATGATTATGTAATCGTTGTAGATAAAGTCACAAAAGTTTATCAAAGTGAAAGAGGGCCGGTTCATGCCCTTGACAGATTCTCAATGAAGGTAAAAGAGGGAGATTTTGTAGCGATAGTAGGCCCCAGTGGATGCGGAAAAACAACACTTTTGTGGGGTCTAACAGGTTTACACCCGTTCACCTCCGGAAAGGCCTACATACTGGGAGAAGAGGTGGGAAAACCAAAAAGAGAGGTTGGTATAATATTTCAGCAGGCCAATCTTCTACCGTGGAGAACATTAATTCAAAACATCTACTTCCCTCTCGAGATAATGAAGGAAAATGTAGACAATTACAGTGAAAGAATAGAAGATCTGATTGAAAGTGTAGAACTAACAGGATTTGAAGAACATTATCCAAGAGAACTTTCAGGAGGAATGCAGCAAAGAGCATCTATAGTCAGAGCTCTATCCTACGATCCCAAAATTCTTTTAATGGACGAACCTTTTGGAGCTCTGGATGCATACACAAGGGACGAAATGGATACACTTATACTGAAGATATGGAAAAAGACGAAGAAAACAATTGCATTTGTAACACATCGAATAGAAGAAGCCGTTTATCTTGCAAATAGAGTTTACGTAATGACCCCACGACCGGGGACGAACTCTGCTGTGTTTGATATAGACCTTCCAAGGCCGAGGCCTGAAGGGATAACAATGGAAAGAAAATTCTTTGAAATCGTTGCTGAAATCAAAAGAACGATTGTCAGAGACGTTGAGAAACAGAAAAAAGAAGGCAAATACCAGAGCCAGGCCTACAGCACAATTACTTAAAATCATCCATAATGGAGGCTTTTAATATGGACATCTATGAAAAACAACTTCAAGAAGAAATACCGGAATTTGAAGAAAGCCAACAACCGGAGAAGATGGGGGAGCTTGATCTTTCATCTACAATGTCGGCAGTTAAAATACACGGGTGGAAACAGGTTCTTGGAATAATTGCGGTTGCCATTTTCGTTATTGGTGGATGGGAACTACTTATAAGAATATTCAAGGTACCCGAGTTCGTTTTTCCTGCACCGAGTGCCATTGCAGTAGCTCTTGTGAAATCTTTTCATAATATATTGCCCCATTTTCTTGTAACACTCGGAGAACTCTCTGCAGGTTATGCAATCGGAGCTACAACCGGTCTTGTTCTAGCTGCAGTACTAACCCAGGTACCCTATCTTGAAAAAATTATAACACCGTATATACTCCTTTTAATAACAACACCAACTATAGCCCTGGTACCGCTTTTAATGCTGAAACTTGGCTTTACAATATGGCCCAGAATTATTGCAGTTGCATTGGCGTCAGGTCCAATGGTAATGATCAATTCTGTAACAGGCTTCAGAAGAACCGATCTTGCCAAAATAGCACTTGCAAAATCCTACGGTGCTACAACTTTTCAAATTTTTACAAAGATAAGATTTCCCCTTGCCCTTCCAATGATAATTGTTGGTCTTCTAGTTGGAGGTATCTTCGGCCTTATAACAGCAGTCGGTTCAGATATGGTTGGAGGTAAGATGGGTCTCGGCAACAAACTTGCATATTATTCATCGCTTGCAAGAATGGCAAACTTCTTTGCTGTAATCCTGTTAGTTTCAGCCATAGGAATAACTATATGGATAATATTCTCAAGTATAGGTAAAAAATGGGCTAGCTGGCAGGAGTAGTTTTCAATTACAACACCAATATGAAGGAGGTAGATTATGAAGGTATATAGAGTAGGTATTGTAGGTTTTGGATGGGTGGCAGGAGCCCATATGAAAACATTTGCCGAACTTCCGAACTTCGAACCTGTTGCAATTATGTCACGAAGGAAATTAAACCCTGCGGATATCAAGGCGGAATACGGAGTTGATGTTAAAATTTACAACGATTATGATGAGTTTCTCAAGGATAAAAGCATTGATATAGTGGACATATGTACTCCCCACCCTTTTCATCCAGAACAGACCATAAAAGCTGCAAATGCAGGTAAAAATTTAATCATAGAAAAACCTATCGCCCTTAATTTTGAGGATGCTGTCAAAATGCTGGAAGCAGTTGAAAAAAATGGCGTAATGACATCTGTATGTTTTGAAGTTAGATTCATTTCGGTTTCGCAGGCAATGAAATCTATAATAGAACAGAATCTAATCGGGGATATATACTATGCAGAAGCGGACTATTTCCACGGGATAGGTCCATGGTATAAACAGTTTGAATGGAATATTAAAAAGGATATGGGGGGGAGTTCGCTGCTTACTGCTGGCTGCCATGCTCTGGATATACTGCTCTGGTTGGTGAATGGAGAAGTAGAAGAGGTTTTTTCCTATTCAACTAAAAATCCAAACGAGGTATACGCTCCATACGAATACGATACAACCTCCGTTACCCTATTAAAGTTCAAAGACAGAAAAATTCTCGGCAAGGTAGCATCCGTAACCGATTGTATGCAACCCTATGTTTTCAACGTAAATATAGTTGGCTCACATGGTACAATAAAAAATGATCAATTCTATACAAAAAAAATTGAAGGTCTTACCGATTGGAGCAAGCTTGCAGTTCAGCTTATCGATAGCGGTGATGTGGCACACCACCCGTATAAAGAACAGTTTTCCTACTATGCAAAGTGCCTGGATGAAGGCAAAACCCCTATGAATGATCTGAAGAGTGCCTTTGAAACTCATCGGGTTATATTTGCTGCGGATAAATCAGCAGAAACAGGCAAACCAGTAAGTCTGAAGGAATTTGAACGTTAGCTTCTTTTACCGTTCACCGGTAAATCAAAGGCCCTTCCTTTTTGGAAGGGTTTTGATATACTTTACAAGGACCAGAATTATCATCACTTTTATAAATATATACGTAATAAACTTTAATACTGTGATATCATCAAATATTTTAACGTTGTAACCCTTTAGGTAGTATGAGAAAATAGAGAGGGGAAAAAAGATAAGAGAAAGAAAAATTACGTATATGTTTTTCCTGTGTCTTCCGGTGGAAAGCAACACTATACCCGCGATGAATAAAATAAGTGATAGCAGTAGATCAATGTATAACATTCATACCTGCCTTTTAATCTTAGAGGCTGTTATTACTTTAATGCTATTATTTTATACAATAATTGATTGAGCCGGTTATTATCGACAATTTTATGCGTTATCACATAATTCAATACGCTATCCATAGATTGCTCTTGGGCTACCAAACCCCATGTAACCAAAAAGAAAAGCAAAACAGTAAAATAATAACGTATTGACATTTATTCAGGAT
>JALXDB010000399.1 GCA_026990615.1 Spirochaetota bacterium | reverse complement strand
TAAAAGTATAATTTAATTGTAAAATAGAAAATAAAAGTCATAATCATGCTGTTATAAACAGACAGTGTATATTAGGCAAAAAAGACTGCAGGATACAGGTTAAATTAGACTAAATAGTAGCCGCAGTTGAAAATTCCGGCTTAAATCTAACCCATTTCTCCAGGAAAAAATTGATCCACCCCATGAAAATGATCGCAGCGACTCCAAAATACTCTACCATAATAGATAAAAATATATGACTTTTAAGAATATCTATTTTTATTGAACCACTCCCTGTATATAAGGGTGATTATTAATCCAGACATAACGAATACGGCTTAAAAGCTTTCTTGCAATTCTGATAATAGCATGTTACTTTTTCATCCTTGAACAAGCATTACTACTACTCGCATAAACACACCTGTAAAAATGGCGGCCTTAATCGTGTAGATGCAGAGGCAATCCACAGGCTGGTTCTGGACTGGCTGAAAGATATTTCTACAAATGGGGAGAAGTTCCACAGATTACAGGAGGAGGGAAGGAACAGAATTAAAAAGAGGATTGATTTTTTAAACAAATCTTTGAAAGAGCTTGATCAAGAAGAAATACGATTAGAAAAAGAAATTGAGGCAAGGGTATCTGAACTGGTGAAAACAAAGCTGGATGCTGTAAAAAGCACAGTTGAAAAGAGTATAGTGAAATTAGATCAGGAGAAAAAAGATATAGAAGCAAAACAGCTTTATATAAAACATGAAATTAAAGAATTAAAAAAATTGCTTGCTGATGGAAAAGATTTATTTAAGGAGTACAGCGAGGAGATAAAAGATTTATTGAATAACAGTTTTGCTGATTTAAAAAACAGGTTAAAGTGTGTAATTTCTTATATCAGAATAGATAATACCCACATAAAAATTAGCGCTTTCGGGTGTTTAACCGAAAAGCGCTTAGTTCGAGTGTGTTCAGCTCTGCTCCCCCGACAGGACTCGAACCTGTGACCCGCTGGTTAACAGCCAGCTGCTCTACCAACTGAGCTACAGGGGAGTGTGTATCTAAACTGTAATATACAAAAAATAGTTCAATAGTCAAGATAAAATCTGAATAGGCTCGCTGTGAATCATCAGTGTTTTACCATCCTCAAAATGTTTTTACCCCTATCCCTGATCTGATTCATGACAACCAAAAAACCTTTCATTGCACTTAATACTCACGGAAAAGTGCACTGTTCAAAAATCCTACTCGGGGATTTTGAATCTCAACAGGGCGGCAATGTGATCGAGCTCGTCCATTTTCCCCTTTTCTCTTATTATTCTTATATCTGCTCCCTGATTGATTGCTTCGTCTATTGCCTCGTTTATTACATCCGAGATGGGCAGAAGGTCTTCAGGGTTGCCGTCGTAATGGGACCTATCCATGTACAAAAATCCTGATTCTTTATGCATAAAACCTGGTACCATGTAACCCTCTTCTACAGCAAGTACTCTAACCGCTGCGTAAGTAAGGGCATTCAAAACATTTTTAAGGCCCTTTCGGGCAAGGCCGTTTTTATTTAATTCTGCCTTTATCTCTTCGATTAGCTCATCATCCATCCGGTTGATAATTACGCGGTTAACCTCTTTTACTTTCTCGAGAATATCTCTTTCGTGGGCTTCAAAATCAATATCGATGTAATCCGCAAATCTTTCCTTCAGGTATGGATGAAGGGTTTCATATAGATCTTTGCCGACGGTTAGATTTCCACCGATCACTACATAATCGGCTCCTTTATCCATAAAAAGGTCCAGTACTTCTTCGGAAGCCTCTCTTAAAAATTTTCTGTATTCCGTTTCTATTTTATTATAGTATTTTCTCTCATTTGTAAAAATATAGTTATTGGGTCTGATTGGATACCTGATCTTTTTGAAGAGATCCAGCTCTTCTTCAATATTACCGCCAAATACTTCAAAAACCCTTATTTTGTCCTTTTTCATTAAGATTACAAGGTATCTTTTAACCATCCGCAGGTATGCAAACAGCGGTTTTGTATACGGTAAAAAATCCGTTACTATCATATCCTTCAAACGGTCATCGAGTTCATAACTGTGGAAGAAATTGTTTCGAGACGATGAAAAAATAGCTATTGACTTAAAGGAGTGTTCATGAATTGGCTCTATGTATTTAAGTATTTTATCGAGATCCTCCAGTAGTGAAAATTTTGCATCTCTGGAATAGCTATTCTTTTCAATATTTTCTTTGGCCTGGCGAATAAGAGTCTTAAGATTCTTGATGTACTCCTCTCTCGGATAGATTGCAAGGTCCATATTTAGATACAGACTCGTTATCGGAATGTCGGTTGATTTGTACTGCCTTAACTCGTCCAGCTGCCTTTTTGTTATGAGCATAAAATCCTCCTTTGCTTTATCATATACACATAATATAATAAATAGTATGAATAAAACGAATCTCAGAAGTTACATTTATGTAACTTTTTTAATTTTGATGATTTACCTGCCCCTCTACGGTTATCTTGAAGAAAATTGGCCTACTTATATGGGCAATAATTATCTGACCGGAAACAATGATGGTATTCCTCCAAAGGCCTCAACTTTAATCTGGAGTTTCAGATCCAGCGGAGTTCTTTACAATCCTGTACCGGTAAATGGAAGGGTTTTTGTTGTTTCTACAGACGGGTATCTCTACTGCCTTGACGGATATACCGGTCAGCTTGAATGGAAGTTCAAGGCCGATTCTCCTCTGACGAGAATGGTTACGCTTTATCAGGGCAGGGTTTTTTTGCCCGGAGGCCGATTCATATACTGTCTTGATGAAAAATCCGGCAGGCTGATATGGGCAAGAAGGCATCAGACGTTCGGGTTTTATGGCACCCCTACGGTTGCAGAGGGGAAAGTTTTTTACGGGAACCGGAAAGGGTTTTATGCCCGTGATATTGATACGGGCAGGTTAATATGGGAAAACAAAAATATCTATACATACGGGGGCTTTCCGGCATACTGGGATGGCAGGGTGTTTACAGTTTCGAAAGACTTTATTAAAGGTTATGCATTTCTGTACTGTCTTAAAGCTACTGATGGAAAGGTGATATGGAAAAGCCCTATTGAGAATGTCTCCAATATTTTTTCACCTGTAATATACAGCAAAAAGGTCTTTTTGACTGCCGGATATTCATTGTATGTGTTCGATGCTGAAAAGGGTGAGCTTGTTAATAAAGTCGGGTTTAGATCACCAGTCTCATCCCACCCTGTATTTTCACAGGGAAAGATTTTTATCTCTCTTGAAGATGGCAGAATATTAAAAATTAACCCTGATGATTTTAGTGTCAGCACACTGTATCATGCTCCTCACGGTACCCAGTTTGCAGTTGTCGGGAGTTATCTTTATATACCTGAGAAGGGTGTATTGAATGATATCGTTGTTGTAAATTCTGATGATGGAAGGCTTATCAGGAAGATATCTATCCCAGAAGGGGAGCCTTTTACCTTTACAATTGCCGGGGGAGTTTTGTATGTACCTTCCGGTCACAGGCTGTATGCTATCGGCAAAGGGGGAATAAAGATTGTCAGGCAACAGGAAGGAACGGAACAGGTGCAAACATCCACTAAAACAGAAAAGAAAGAGAGCTATGAAACGGCTGAAATAAAGGGAAGGGTTTACGACAGAACAACCAAAAAGCCCATCGGGAGCGGTGATGTGACAGCAACCACAAGAATGGAGGGTGGAAATCTGATAACAAACAGGTCCAGGATAAAAAATGGGGAGTTTTCTATCAAGATACCTAAAAAGGGAAGCACGGATATTATTATTTCCGCTCCGGGATATGTTTTTAAAACCATAACACTGCCCGATGCAAAGGCTGTTAATGACCTATCCACTGAGCCTCTTGAGATCGATATGCCCAGAGTTGCAAAAGGAGAGAAAATAAATGTTGGGAGTATATACTTTGAAACCGGGAGTGCAAACCTCGAACC
>JALXDB010000398.1 GCA_026990615.1 Spirochaetota bacterium | reverse complement strand
CGATGGTCTACAATGAAATTCATTTTCATGGAATTGATGGAACTATTTCTGTTCTCCCAAAGGCCAATATAAAGCTGGAGAGAGGAGCAAAATACTTTTCCGAGTTTAAACTTGTGGAAGGGCGTGTTGGATTTTTTGACCTGGATTATACAGTCGATGTCTCCGACAGAGGGGTTGCAGAGCTGTCTGCAAAACTTTACGGAAAAAAAGATGATAAAATCAGGATCAAAGAAACAATACACCTCAACGGGGAATATTCAAAGGGAATGGCAAAAACAAGAATAGTAAATAGAGACTTTTCGAAGAGTGAAGTACTCGGAGAAGTAATAGGCAACGGAGATTACGCACGCGGGCATGTGGACTGTACAGAGATAATTGAAGGACAGAATGCCGAGGCAAGTGCTGTACCTCTCGTTAAAGTTACAAATCCAAAGGCCAAAGTAACCCATGAGGCTGCAATAGGCTCTGTTGATAAAAATCAGGTTGAAACCCTTATGGCAAGGGGTTTAGACGAAAACGAAGCAATAGATGTCATAGTAAAGGGCCTGCTTAAGTAAATCGATTGTCCGGTAATTATTGAATGAGCTTACTTTAAAACCGGCTTTTGTCCTTTCGAGCAAAGCGAAGAAATATCTTTTATTTTCGAACGTAACGTGGTGAAGTATGGTTGTGAGCGTAACGAAACAATTCTTTTTTATCTTTTGAGCGAAACGACGAAATCTTTAATATATAAGGGATTACAGATTCCTCACCTTTACGAATCAAGGCTCAAAATGACAGTTTTATACCTTTTTAGAGCGGACTCATTGAATAATTCCTGAAAAAGTTTATTTTCATCTTGAACGCGTATTGAACGTGCTTCCCTTTAACCTAATTTCTACTTCTAATTACTATCTTGCATGTAATTTGATATTGCTCATAATACAGAAATCAACCTGATTTCAGGATAACGAATAATATTTCTGAAAAAAGTGGCCATCATCTTGCTGTGAAATAAATATTTACTCTAAACCTTTTAATCCGGTTAATCAGGGGAGGAAGCTTCAAATACTATGGTGAGAAAGTATGAGTTTCTAAGAAAGTTCCTATTGAAAATCAAATACCCTGTGGACAGGTAATTAACCGGAAAAATTTATATATATACAAACTCAAGGAGAAGAACCTCAATTTGCCATATATACTTTTTCTATAAAACTCCACTCTATTTAAAATAGCTCCGGGCATATTCATCTATACTTCCAGCTCCCATAAACAGTAGAACATAACCATCATCGTTTATCTTATCATCCAGAAAGTTCCATAATCCACTCATATCATCAAGATAATAAACATCTACTCCCCTTTTTCTCATTGCTTCGTAGAGCTTTCTAGAATTTACCTTTCCTATAATATCATCTGGGTCCCTCTGCCTGTAAATTTCTGTGAGAACAACAACCGGGGCGAGGGAAAGAGAATTAACAAACTCATCAAAAAAGAAAAGGGTTCTTGAATACTGGTGAGGTTGAAATATCAATACAACCTTCCTATCCGGTAAATACTCCTTAATTGCCTCTATAGTGGCCCTAATTTCAGTTGGATGATGGCCATAATCACTAAAAACAGGGTTCCTCTTAAAATCACCGATTCTTTCAATCCTCCTCATCGTACCGGTATAATTTGCAAGAGATTTTTTTATCACATCAGCTTCTATTCCAATCAAAATAGATAACACCGCTGCAAGAGATGAATTCAAAATATTAAATTTCCCAGGGATATTAAGCTCAAGGCCAAGAGTGTAACTACTGTATTTTTTTCTACCAACAAGCCTGTAGGAATAAACTCCTCCTCTGCTAACCGGTTCCTCAATTATAAAATCATTTTTACTGTTGTACCCTACTCTCACTACATTCGGCTGCTCAACATTTCTGGACAAGTTTAAAATATTTTCATCGTCTCCATTAACAACTACAACCCCGTCTTTATCAGTCTGGAGAATGAATTTTCTAAAAGAGAGAAGCAAATTCTCAGAGTTTTTATAGTAGTCCAGGTGTTCAGGTTCGACATTTGTAATTACTGCATATTTCTTTTTAAGGTTTAAAAAAGATTCCCTGTATTCGCAGGCTTCTGCCACAAAGTACTCACCTTTACCATAAAGAGCATTGCTTGCAAATCTACTTATAATTCCACCACATACAACCGTTGGGTTAACCCCGCCATCGTACAAAATGTTGGCAAGCATTGAAGTTGTGGTTGTTTTCCCGTGAGTCCCTGCCACTGCGATTCCAATTTTATCGGCCATCAGCATTCCAAGGTATTCCGAATAAAGAATTACAGGTATACCTCTTTTCTTTGCGGCAACTACTTCAGGATTCTCATCGCTAACCGCTGCACTTCTAACTATAAGCTCTGCACCGTCTATATTATCCTCTCTGTGTCCCTCGAAATATCTCATTCCAAGATCAACAAGTCTCTCAACAAGCTCGTTCCTTTCTATAGAAGAGCCTGTAATCTTAAAACCCATCATTATACTTAAATAAGCTACACCACTTACCCCTATGCCGCTAACACCTATAAAGTGTATTTTTTTGTAATTTTTCATCGGAAAAACATGTCCCCTTATCGTTTAAAAATGTCTTCATCTTTCATAAAAATTAATCCAATAAAAAATAATTCAATGAAGAGCTTGAACAAAATAAAAAAGGCACACTCATTGGAGTGTGCCTCTATATATCCGTATTTCTTACCTCAGTCTTTTATATAGCTCAACAGCTTCTGACTTCTGCTCGGATGCCTTAGCCTGCTTATAGCCTTCTTTTCTATCTGCCTGATTCTTTCCTTTGTAAGGTTGTATTTGTCACCTATTTCTTTCAGTGAATGCGGCCTTTCTCCGTTAAGGCCGAACCTGTATTTTATAACAGCAGATTCTTTCTCTGTAAGTGTGGACAGCACCTCTTCTATCGACTCCTGTAGCGTCTTATTAATCAATATCTCTTCAGGATCGGCTCCTTTTGTATCTTCCATTAAATCAGAAATTGTATTCGCATCTTTATCCGAGGAAAGAGGAGTTTCAAGAGATACAAAATCTCTCGAGGCATTTATAAGGTCATTTATTCTGTTTTTATCCATATCGAGGAAATCTGCTATCTCTTCAATATCGGCTTCTCCATCTTTATTGCTTCCAATTTCCCTTTTTACCTTCTCTATCTGCAGGAGTTCGTTTGCCCTGTTCAAAGGCAATCTTATCATCCTCGATTTTTCACATATTGCCTTTAAAATAGACTGCTTTATCCACCATACCGCATAGGATATAAAATGATATCCCTTGTCAACATCAAACTTGTCAACGGCTGTAATTAAGCCAAGGTTACCTTCACTTATAAGATCACTTAAAGTTAAACCCTGATTCTGATACTTCTTTGCAACATTAACAACAAATCTTAAGTTTGCTTTTATAAGCTTTTCTTTTGCTTCTTTATCACCAGCCTTTGCCCTCCGGGCAAGTTCAACCTCTTCTTCACGTGTTAAAAGAGGAATTTTGTTAATCTCTCTTAAATATACAGAGAGAGAGCTTACATCAAGTCCGCTTCCTAAATCTGTATATTTTTTATCAACAGACACTCCTCTTTTCCTCCTTTGTTTAACTTTTTTAGTCATAACCGTCACCATATATTTTAATTTTATTATATTTTAATCTTTAATTTCCCGATAACATTTTGATGCAATTACCATACCATACAGTCACACACCTACCGGTCTAACTCTTTACCATTCAATAATTTATACAACAAAATTCTGCCAAAAAAGAACAGATCATGTAATAGTATCATTATGATACAAAGCACTAAATAAATGAAAAAAGCATGTATCAATATGACACAAACAGAACCCGCAATGGGGTTATTTTGACAGTAAGAATATAAGATTTTAATATTTTATTAATATTTATTTCAAAGATAGAATAGACAATTAAGCCCTT
>JALXDB010000397.1 GCA_026990615.1 Spirochaetota bacterium | reverse complement strand
TCTAAACCGAGTTTACGGGTTTACAGAAAAAAGAACCAGATACCGAGAGTTTTTAATGGATATGGAACATCCATTATCTCAACCTCAAAGGGTGTATTGACAGATAAAAAAGCCCGCGAGAACAATGTTGGCGGCGAAGTTATATGTTATATATGGTAAAAATCGAGATTGGAGTGCGTAAATGTCAAGAATAGGTAATCTTCCTATAGATATACCTGAAGGTGTGAAGGTGAATTACAGCCATCCGAAGGTGGTTGTTGAAGGCCCAAAGGGAAAACTGGAAATGGAAGTTAATTTTGTTAATTTTCCCGGTGAACTAAAGATAGAGGATGGAAAGATTATAGTAGTTAACAAAGATCCGGAGAATAACAGGGCCAAGGCTTTTCACGGATTGACCAGATCCCTTATTAATAATATGGTTATTGGTGTATCAAAGGGATACTCAAAAACATTGAAGATAGTGGGTGTTGGCTACAAGGCGCAGATGCAGGGGAAAAAGTTGGTTCTTAATCTGGGTTATTCACACCCGATTGAATGCGATATACCAGAAGGCGTTGAGATAAAGGTTCCGGATCCAAATACTATAGTTGTTTCCGGCATTGACAAGAGGCTTGTTGGACAGGTTGCCTCGAATATAAGAAAAAAGCGTCCGCCTGAACCCTACAAGGGCAAAGGTGTCATGTATGAAAACGAGAGAATAAGAAGAAAAGCCGGTAAGGTCGGTGCAAAGTAAATTAATTTTGATAGCATATTGTGAGGTTTTACTGAGATGAATAAGATCGAAAGACGACTGAGAAGAAAAAGGGGTATAAGAAAGAAAATCTACGGTACTGAAGCTAAACCGAGGATAACTGTTTTCAGAAGCAATAAACATATATATGCACAGGCAATTGATGATGATAGAGGGCATACTATATGCTCGTCCTCTGACGTTGTAGTAAAAGTTAAGAGAAATAAAGATGGTGCATTTAAAGTAGGTGAAGATCTTGGAAAGAAGTTGTTGGATTTGAAGATTGAGAAAGCGGTTTTTGATAGAAATGGATATATTTATCACGGCCTGGTAAAGGCTCTTGCAGATGGAGTCAGGAAGGCCGGTATAAAGATGTAAATTAGCATTAAACAATTATCTAAAGGGGTGAAAAAGTTGAGTGATATCCTTGCGAGAGATTTAAACCAAGAGAAGGAAGAGTTTACCGAAAAGTTAGTGAAACTAAATAGAGTTGCCAAAGTTGTTAAGGGTGGTAGGCGTTTCAGCTTTACAGCGCTTGTTGTTGTCGGTGATAAAAAGGGTAGAGTCGGGATTGGATATGGCAAGGCAAACGAGGTTTCAGAAGCTATCAGAAAAGCGGTGGAGAAGGCGAAGAGGGATGTTGTTAAGATAAATCTAAAGGGTAATACTATACCCCATGAAGTAATTGGAGAGTTTAAGAGCGGAAAAGTAATTATGAAACCTGCTTCTCCTGGTACAGGTATTATTGCCGGTGGACCTGTTAGGGCAGTTGTAGAGCAGGTTGGAATCAAGGATATACTTACAAAATCTCTTGGTTCGAACAACGCTATTAATGTAGTAAAAGCCACATTGGAAGGACTTAAGAAACTTATGGATATAAACCATGTCCTCGAATTAAGAGGAAAGACTTTTAAAGAGTTATTAGGGTAGAGAGATGGCAAAGGAAAATTTGATAAAGGTACAGCTGGTTAGAAGTATGATAGGGGTTCCTGAGAAACAGAGAAGAGTTGTAAGGGCTTTGGGCCTTAGAAAGATGTGGGCTACAAGAGTTCATAAAGACAACCCGGTGATCAGGGGAATGGTATTTAAGGTTAATCATCTTGTAAAAGTAGAGAGGGTCGAAAAATGAATTTGCATCCACCTGTAAAATCTGTAAAGAGCAGAAAAAGAGTAGGAAGGGGACAGGGAACAGGGAATGGCTGCACATCTGGTAGAGGAAATAAAGGCCAAAAGTCAAGATCCGGATACAGTGAAAAAATAGGGTTTGAAGGCGGTCAGATGCCGCTTTCAAGAAGGGTTCCTAAGCGAGGTTTTACAAATAAAACATTCAAAAAAGAGTACCAGATAGTAAATGTTGGAATGCTGGATAAGAAGTTTAACGACGGAGATACTGTGGACTACAGCTCTCTTCTTGAAAAAGGGCTAATAAGCAGGAAGATAAAATATGTTAAAGTCCTGGGAGAAGGTGAGCTAACCAAAAAGTTAACAGTTGTTGTTGATAAAATATCAGAGAAGGCGAAGGAAATAATCGAAAAGGCTGGTGGTACTGTAGAGTTGCAGGGATAGGATAAATAAGATCGAAAGTCATGTAGTTGAACAGGTTGCTTTTTTATCAGCCTTCCCTGATTAATATAAAATTAAGGCACAATTCTAATTGCAAAGAGGTGTAAATGGCTCTAGAGGGTAATATTGCTGTTAACATTTTTAAGATACCTGAATTAAGAAAAAGAATATTTTTTACGCTGTTGATGCTGGTTATCTTTAGAATAGGTGCGTATATCCCTGTTCCGGGAATAAATGCTGTTGCGTTGGAACGACTCTTTGGTCAAACAGGAGGGCTTTTAGGATTTTTAGACCTCTTTGCCGGTGGAGCTTTGAGAAGGTTTACCCTGTTTGCTCTTGGTATTATGCCTTATATTTCTGCCTCAATTATTTTGCAGCTGCTAACAGTTGTAATCCCCGGCCTTGAGAGACTTTCTAAAGAAGGCGAGGTAGGAAGGAAAAAGATACAGCAGATAACCAGGGTGTCAACGGTTGGTATAGCGGCTATTCAGGCCTATGCTTTAACTGTTTTTATGAAATCGAGGCCGGAGGTTGTGGTTAATCCTGGTGTGGGTTTTACAATAACAGCAATAGTTGCCATTACTGCAGGAACGATATTTTTGATGTGGATTGGCGAACAGATTACCGAGAGGGGAATAGGGAACGGCATCTCACTCATCATTTTTATTGGTATTGTGGCGAGAATTCCTGTTGCAGCAAAGCAGGTTTATGATCAGATGAGGGTTGGAGAATTAAACCCGGTTGTGTTGATTGCATCGTTTGGAATATTTGTTGGGATAGTGATGCTGGTAATCATTGAACAGCAGGGGCAGCGAAGAATCCCAATCCAGCATGCAAAAAAGGTTGTGGGAAGAAAGGTCTATTCAGCGCAATCAACTTATCTTCCATTAAAAATCAATCCATCCGGTGTTATCCCGATAATTTTTGCTTCTTCGGTCCTGCTG
This sequence comes from Spirochaetota bacterium, assembly GCA_026990615.1. Taxonomy (GTDB): domain Bacteria; phylum Spirochaetota; class B62-G9; order B62-G9; family B62-G9; genus JALXDB01. Next base: position 726 of record JALXDB010000397.1, on the reverse strand, counting down.
TTTCCCGCTCAGATAGCTCAATCACTCGGCCCGAGGGTTCCATGGCTGCAAAAAATGGCGGCTATGCTATCACCGGGAAGCCCTCTTTACCTTGTGCTGTATGCGCTATTGATAATATTTTTTACTTATTTCTATACACAGATACAGCTTAACCCTATTGATATTGCAGACAACCTTAAAAAGGTTGGCGGTTATATACCCGGTATAAGGCCCGGTGCAAATACTGCATCCTATCTACAGAGGGTTTTAAACAGGATTGTTTTGCCGGGTTCCATATTTCTGGCTTTAATAGCTCTAATACCTACGATAATTCAAAGGTGGCTTAGTTTGCCTCCAGCGATGGCCTATTTGATGGGTGGTACATCACTTCTGATTATGGTGGGTGTTGATTTAGACACTATGAAGCAGATAGAATCACATCTACTCATGAGACATTACGATGGTTTCATGAAGAGAGGTGGCAAGTTAAGGGGTAGGAACCTCTAGATTATAATTTATATTATGTTGCGATGAACTTGTTTCAATAATGTTTAGATAATTAAAGCTGGGGTTTTAAATTAGTTCTTTGAATATTTACCCTATATTACATACCTACATTACATACTGGTTTGACAAAATAGGGTAAAATAATTATCTTTGCATTTGCAAATACATCTACTTGGAAAATGATATACACAATTTAAATAAATGGCTGTAAAAAAGGAGGTTCAATGTCTAAAGAAGAGG
>JALXDB010000396.1 GCA_026990615.1 Spirochaetota bacterium | reverse complement strand
TGCAAGACTCAAACTCAAAACAATGGGAATAGAGATTGACACCCTTACAGAAGAGCAGATGAAATACAGGGATGATTATACAGCGGGTACATAGAGACTATACTATTAATGTACCAATTGCGAGCGTCAATAGTTGTTCAACAATTTAACGATTTGATTTGAATACTTTTTATTTATTGATAAAAAGATTTGATAAAATTGTTGCTCGCTTTTTCAAAGTATTTAAAGAAGTTTGTTTTTTCTGCATAGATATAAATTGATTGTAAAAGGTGCTAACTGTGTAAAAATAAAACGGATCTGACCCTTTGATGGAGAAAAATCTGTTTACTGGACCTGCTATAATTTTATAGTGAGAAAAGAAGAGATAAATTAAATGTTATAAATTATTAATTGGGCAATAGCTGCAGTTAAGCGGGAAGATATAAATTAAAAATGGACAAATGAATATAATTAGTTAAAATCTAAATTAAATAATGCTATCAGGAGGCTATATTTGTTTCTTAAAAGCCTTGAGCTTTATGGGTTCAAATCTTTTGCTCAGCGTACAAAACTTATATTTAAACCGGGTGTCACGGCTATTGTCGGGCCCAACGGATGCGGCAAGAGTAATATTGTGGATGCACTCAGATGGGTTCTGGGTGAATCCAATGCGCGCTCCCTCAGGGGAGATGTGATGAACGATGTTATATTTGCGGGTTCCGAGGGATTAAAACCCCTTGGTATGGCAGAAGTTGAAATTGTCATTGCAAATGAAGACAATCTTCTTCCTATAGAATATTCGGAAATCTCAGTTAAGAGGCGATTGTACAGGTCGGGCGAAAGCGAGTATTTTATAAATAAAAAGAACGTTCGCCTGAAGGATATTCATGAGCTTTTTGCAGATACAGGTATAGGAAAGACTGCATACTCGATTATGGAGCAGGGCAACATCGATATGCTGCTCAGCACGCATCCTGAAGAGAGAATGGCTGTATTTGAAGAAGCGGCAGGTATAACCCGTTACAAAATGAGGATAAAAGAATCTTACCGAAAACTAAACAGCACAGATGAAAATTTAGTAAGGTTAGATTTGATAATCAATGAAGTTGAAAAAGAGTATCGTAGTCTTGAGAGGCAGGCCGAAAAGGCAAGGAGATACAGAGAGCTGAAATTAAAGGAGAGGGAATATGAAAGACTGTACTCACTTGCCAGAATTAGATCATTAAGGGATAAATTGAACAGTCTGAACTCTTCTCTGGAACTGTTACTGAATAAAAGAATTAAACTTCAGGAGTCAAAAGAGAGCTATGAAGCTTCTATAAGGAGCAGCATTGAAAGGATTAGGGAGAAGGAGAAAGAGATTACCGGCACTAAAAATACGATCTATAGATTGGAGTCTGAGATCAGTACAATTGATTCCAAGATCTCCCATCTTGAAGATAGAATTGAGGATTTAGAAAACAGGTTAAAAAACAAGAGGAACCTGTTAGAAAAGCTTCACAACAATAAAGGTATAATAGAAAAGGATATTGAAAACCTTGAGAAGGAATCGGGTGTTCTTTCAGAGGTGATAGAATCGCAGTCAAGAAAATTAAAGGAATACAGGGGCGAGGTGGCTATATTAGATGATAGGATTAAAAAATTATCACTGGACAGAAAGCAGGTCGCATTAGAGATTAACTCGGTAAGCAACGAGCTATCAAATCTGCGGCAGCTTCTTAAAGAGGCAATCGATAACCTTTTGAAAGAGCTGGATAAGGTTAAAAAGAGGTTGATCGACAGTGAAAAGGGAAAGAGAGAGGCTGTCAGTGAAATTAACAGACTGTTTGAGAAGATAGAAAGAGGGATAGAGAGCTCGAAAAGAAGGATAGACGAGTTGGAACTGTTCAAAGATAGCGGAGATTTTAAAAGTTATACTGGGAAAATTGTAGCAGACCTTTCCCAAATAGCGGATAAACTCAAGTCTCTGGAGAGTAATTTTAATTCGGTGTTCGTAATTCAGGAAAATATTACTGAGGCAATTTTTGGGAAAGAGGGAATACACACACAGAAGGAATTAATTGAAGAAAAGATTGAAAAATTGCTGATTAAAGAGGAAGAGTTGAAGAATAAGGAAAAGAACCTGCAATCGGAAATAGAGAGTGCCAGAAAGAGAAGGGAAGAATTCCTGGATATTATTGGGAATATATCTCCTGAATTGGCGGGAAACAGGGAAAAACTCAACCATGTTAAATCCTACATTAAAAAATTGAAAGAGGAACTGCAGAAAAACCAGGATTCTGTTGATGATTTGGAGTTTGATATAGAGAATATAGAAAAAAGGATCATTTCTTTTAAAAATGAGATTGACGAGTTGAGCAGAGAGAAAGAAAAGCTTATGGAGAAAAAGGCAACTTTAGTGTCGGGCATAGAAAAGCAGAACAGAGAGATAGACGAGTCAATGAACAAAATCAAGAGCCTTGAAAGGAACCTTGAGGAAACAAGAAAAAAGGTTGAAAAGCTAAGTAAGGAAATTGAATCCATTGAGCTGAAAAAGGCAGAGATAGGCGCAAAAATCGATTCTATAATTGAGAATTATCAGGACAAATACGGTAGAAATATTGAGGAGAACACAGATCCTGGTGAAAAGAAGAACAGCACTGTTGAAGAATCATCTCCTGATGTTAAAGCTGGAGAATCATCGAAAGAATTAACTAAAGAATTCTCAAAAAAGTTCTCGGTGGAAGAGTTGAGGGAAATGAGAAATAAAATAAAAGATGAAATTCGGTCGCTGGGACATGTAAATTTACTAGCGCTTGAAGAACTTGATGATGTAAAAAAAAGATACGATTATTTAACAGCACAACGCAATGATTTAATAAAAGCCAAAGAAGACCTCAATCAGATAGTAAAAAAGACCATGGAAGTATCAAAGAGGCAATTCAACTCCAGTTTGAAAGAGATAAAAGAGAACTTTGATAAGATATTTAAAAGGTTGTTCAATGGAGGGAAGACCGACTTATATCTAACAAACAGAGATGATATTTTCCAGTCCGGTATCGAAATAGTTGCAGTGCCTCCCGGCAAGAGAACAAGTAAGAAAACACTCCTATCGGGAGGGGAAAAGACGTTAACTGCAATCGCCATATTGTTTTCAATCTTTATGGTGAAACCGAGCCCATTCTGTTTTCTGGATGAAGTGGACCATGATTTAGATGAAGAGAATATTGTGAGGTTCTTGAATCTGCTCAAGGAATTCACAGATACGACTCAATTTGTTATTATCACTCACAACAGGCGAACGATGGAGTTTGCCGATGTAATTTACGGTGTTACAACCGAGCAGCCAGGTGTATCAAAAGTTGTTTCTCTGGACATGGCGGAGAGAAGAGTTGGATGATTTTTTAGAGTGGTTAAGAGACAATTTAAGGATTGTAATATTTGCTGTGGTAGCAGTTGTAGTATTCTCTGTGTTTATCGGAGCATTAATAGGTGTGTTGAAAAGGTCATCCGCGGTAAAAAGATCAAAGAGTGAGAAGTATATAGAACAGATGTATTCAGAGCTTGAGGAGGCAAAGAAAGCCGAAAGAGAAGCAATGGAAAAGGAAGCTGGCGGGATACAGTTTTTAATTCCTGAGCGGATAGATGTAGATCCATTCTATAATAATAAAGATATAAATGATCCTGTAATTCACGGGATATTGAATTATGCTAAATTGAAAAATCTGAAAGTTTCTGATTTGATAAACAGCCTTTCTCCGGATATACAAACAAGAATAAGACCTGTAGCTATTAACAATGAAGAGCACGAAGTTGTATTGGATTTAAATGGTCCGTTTGAACCGTAGGAATTGTAAAGTTGGTAAAAATATTCGTATGAGTATTAAAAGAGCCGTAAAAATCATATCTTTTTCAATTGTATTAATTACCTTTGTCCTGGTTAAAGGCTCCGTTCGATCAGACGAGTACCTTCTTGACCAATCATTTAAAACCATAGAGGTGAAAACAGGAGAGATTTTCACCAT
>JALXDB010000395.1 GCA_026990615.1 Spirochaetota bacterium | reverse complement strand
ATCATGCACGCTTCAATGGCCAGTACAGAGGAGGTTGTTTCTTTCAATAGTAGACAGGGCTGTAAGCAGAGAGAGGGAGATGATCAGTAGCTGAGTGATGAAGGTTCTAGATTTCTCTGGATTTTTAAAGGAGTTATTAAGGTGAAAAATCTTAAACCTTAAACCAGTATCCAAAGGGCGTTGCCCTTTAAAATAGAAAAAATATATAAAAGGAGTTTAAAAATGAAGAAATTCTTATTGGTATTAGGCGCATTACTTATTATCGTAGGAATAATTTTTGCTACCCCGTTACTGGGAAGAGACAAGAGTGCTGAAGATGCATACTACGGAAGTGCTTATGCCGGTGAAGGCGGCGGTGGTGGTATTTAATTGTAAAACCTAATCCATCAAATGAGATAAAAGGTAGCGGATAAAAACCGCTACCTTTTTTATTGTCAACCTGATATTATAATAAATGGAGCCAAAAAGCACGCCTTATTGTTTAAGGTTTTGATTAATTTACTGTAATGTACCATGTAAAATATAAATATTCATAAAATCAATCTATTACATATACTTAAGTTCCGGGTGAAGCCCACATGGGTTCTAACATACCTCTATCCGTAATTCTGTAAACTTCCCGGTAAACTTCTTTCCAGTGGTTGTAAAACTCTTCATATATATTGTGGTTTTTGGGGTCGGGGTAAAATGTCGACTCTACTTTTACCCATGAATCTACTGCTTCTTTATATGAAGAAAAGATTTTAAGACCCTTTGCTACCAGCATTGCTGCACCGAGAGATGTCGCCTCTTTTATTTTTGGAACCACGATTTTTGAGTTTAAAATATCTGAGAGCATAGAGGCAAAAAATGCATTTTTGGATGAACCACCGGCAAAAATAATCTTTTCGGGGTAAAATCCCGATACCTTTTCAATTTCTTTTAAGTTTCCGTAGGCGACAAAGCCAGCGTTTTCCATAAGACTTCTGAAAAATGTAAACCTATTGTACTTAGCTGCGTCATCAATTTTAAAATTTAGAAAGGAGGGAGAGGCGTGTTTCCAGTGGATAAAGTTCATTATATCAGAAAATACAGGTATTAGACCATAAGAACCTGGTGGGATATTTTTTACATTTTCAGTAATTAGCGAATAGGGATCGCTGCCAAGTTTCTGCGCAGTTTCTTTTAAGTCCTGAAAAAATGCATCTATAAACCAGCGCATAACCAGTCCTGAAAAAAAAGATATCCCCTCAAGTTGCCACAACTGCTCAACCGCATGGCAATTTACTCTGATTTTCGCATCGGGATGAGTTAGAGGCCTGTCGATATTAACCTCCTGCTGCCAGAAAGATCCTCCAAGTATTACAGCTTCTCCTGGATTAATAGAACCCAGCCCGAGACAGCCGAGCTGAGCATCACCACCGCCCATTACTATTTTTGTATCTGGGGATAATCCGGTTTCTTCGGCAGCCTTTTCGCTGATGTTTCCAATTACAGTGCCGGGCTCGACAACCTCCGGATAGATATTATCAGGCAGGCTGCATTTTTTTATTACATCCTCCGACCAGTTTCTTGTTTTTAGGTCGATAATTCCACTGGTGCTTCCATTTGACGGTTCTGTGAATATTTTGCCTGATAGTTTATACAAAATCCAGTCGCTGAGCATGGATATTTTATCAATTCTATCAAAGAGTTCGGGTTTGTTCTTTTTAATCCATAGAAGCCTTGGTATGGCACTGAGTGCAAAAGTTTCGCCGGTAATATTGTATACATCTTTTTCAAGTTCGGAATCTTTTTCTTTAAGTTCTATAACTTCGTTGTAAGCCCTGGAGTCTACATTGGCACAGGCCCAGAGTTCCGAGCCATTCTTGTCATATACAACGATGCCCTCCCTCATACTTGAGGAGCTTATGCCCATTATTTCATCTGGTTTAATACCTGCTTTTGTGATAGATGATTTTATCAGCCATTTAATAGTTTCCCAGTTTTTATCAGTTTCAAACTCCATGGAGCCTGGATACTCCGGTATATTTCTGTGCGTCCATTCTTTTTGAGATATACTTATCTGGTTACCTTCATGGTCGAAGATAACACTCCTGGCACTCCCCGTGCCTGCATCAAGTACCAGTATATATTTATTCATCCAGTCCTCCTAGATTAATTTATGTTATCAAAAGATCCCGATTTGTATCATACCGACTTATTTAGCTTTTAAAGCCCTCTGGCTGAGAATCTTTTCTCTTGCCCAGCCAAACCATATTCTTGCACCAACGGCCAGAATCAAAACAAGACCTATGAAAACGTCCGCCTGTTCACTGGGGATTTTTGCCTGCTGGAGGCCATATCTCATAAATCCAATGAATAGAACCGCAATTGAAGTTCCAAGTATGGACCCTTCTCCGCCCATTATATTGGTTCCGCCAAGTACAACGCTGGTAATAACGGGAAGCAGGGAGTCATTCCCCAGGTCGGCTCTTGCAGAAGTAAAATATGAGGTTAATACAATGCCACTTATAGATGCACCCAGACCTGAAAGCATATAGGAAAATATCTTCACTATATTTACGTTGATCCCGGAATATTTGGCGGCATTCTGGTTTATTCCTATAAGATACACATATCTACCGTACCTTGTTTTGTGAAGAATAACCATAAATATGAAAGTGAAGGCTACAAATATCCATACTCCGTTGGGGATGCCCAGGATGTACCCATTGACTATTTTCGAAAAGCTGTCCGGAAGTCCGCTGACGCCCTCGAAACCGGAAACTCCTAACTGGCCGGATAGAACTACCGAAAGCCCTGAAAATAAAAACATTCCTCCGAGGGTGATTATGAGCGGCTGGATGTTGGTCCAGACAATCAAAAACCCCATGAAGAATCCTACTAGAAGTCCTGCAGCAAGGGTTATTATCATAGAGACCCATATGTTTGTTCCTTTTGCCCAGAAAAAGCCGAGAACTATTGATGCAAATCCCATAACAGATCCAATTGATACATCTATTCCGCCGCTAATGATTACTATTGTCATGGGCAAGGCTGCTATACCTATGTAGATAAAATCATTAACCGTGAAGAGAAGGTTTCTTACATTCAGGAAATGTGGATTAATGGCACCAAAAAATGCCATTTCAAGGAATAAAAGAATTATAAGAACATATTCCCAGGAAAAATTTTTAACTTTTATTTTCATGAATTAACTCCGGGTTAGAGTAATTTTCTTTTTTGTTATAAGAGTTATTTGAGAGTTAGCTACAAGTATGAGTAAAAGAATAAAACCGGCAATAGCATTGTTCCAGTAGCCGGGCACCTTTAAAAAGACAAGAGAGTTATCTATTGCAGTTAAGAAGACTGCACCGAGAGCTGCGCCAATCACATTACCTACTCCTCCTGAAAGGCTTACACCGCCAAGAACAGCTGCAGCTATTGCTTTCAATTCAAGCCCAATACCCGTCTGATTTGGTACAGATCCAAATTGAGAGACAAAAATTAGTGCTGCTATAGATGAAAGGATTCCTGATATAACATAGGCAAGGTATATAACGGCCTTATGGGGTATTCCGGCAAGTATTGCTCCTTCTTTATTGTCACCAACTGCGTATAGGTACTTCCCTGTTTTTGCTTTCTTCAAAAAAAGATAGATAATCAGTACGAGGAATATTGCAAACCATAAAAATATAGAAACATGAATAAATGTTATGTTTTCAAGATCCTGATACCATCTGGGTATGGTCTGTATCCATCGTCCCTTTGTATAGATCATCATCAACCCTCTAAAAACACCCATCGTACCAAGAGTCATAAGAATGGCAGGGATTTCTCCAAAACCTATACCGAGACCGTTTATGCTCCCTGTAAACAGTCCAACCATCAGAGATGCAAAAATAGCGGTTTCAAGACTGTACCCTTTATTAAGTAGACTACCTCCTATCGCAGCAGATAAACCCACTATTCCACCAACTGATATATCTATTCCTCCTGTAAGTATTACGATCATTTCACCAACTGTAA
>JALXDB010000394.1 GCA_026990615.1 Spirochaetota bacterium | reverse complement strand
TTGTAAGCTTTTTTATCATAAGCATTTTACTTTTAAGTACAGATTATAAGAGACTCATTGTATATATTTTACTTATTGCAGCAGTGGTATATTTGTCTTTTAAAGTAAAGTATCTTGCCGGTGTAAAGCATTTTTTTGATTTTATTTATTCTCCTAAAATCCAGAAGGCTTTGAACAACAGACAGCAGCTTGATACATTTCACACGGCATGGCAGATCATCAAGGATCAATGGTTTTTGGGTGTAGGTACAAACAACTTTTCGAAATTTACAAAGAGGTACGGTAGTGGTCACTGGTATGCCTATGCACATAATTTTATCCTGCAGTTCTGGGCTGAAAATGGTATTCTGGGGTTGTTGTCAGCACTAACACTTATAGGTCTAACTTTCAAGCGGTGGTTTTACACACTTGGAAATATTGATATAAAACGAAAAGTCTATGTTTTCGGTGTTGGGGTGAGTTTTATTGGCATGCTTATAGGTAACCTGACAAACTCAACGATATGGATAATAAAGATAGCTCTTCCGTTCTGGATGCTCGTTGGTATAATCAATGGTTACTATATGGTGGTTATAAAGAGGGAGAGGTATTAGGACTCTCTGTTTGCCCTTTATTTATGAAGTTTACCCAAACCAGCACGGCTGACTATGGTAATTAAAATTAATTCAGAAGTTTCAAAACAGCCTTTGCTATCCTTTCAACCGATCTTCCATCGGTATAGGGATATATCTCCTTAAGCATTTTTATCTGAATATCCCTGTAAAGGTGTGGATTAGAAAGATTCTTTCTAATAGAACCTGGAAGGTCTTCTATCCTGCTAATAACATCTCCGGCTTTCCAGATCCTTGTTCTATTTTTTCCGTATAATATTCTGATTATGCTCCTGTTGTTGAGGAATATCATCGGTCGTAGAAATGCTATAAATTCATGGGATACCCCTGAAACGTCGGTAATTAATAAATCACTTGCTGCAAGTATAGGTACTATGTTGTATATCTCTCTTTTATTTTCAAGCAGGAGGATATTTTTTTTGTTTTTAATCTTATCCTTTAATTTTTCCACAAGCTTTTCTTTATAAAGGTATAAATTCGGATGAAGTTTTATAGTCAGCTGGAATTCGGAAGGAAAATAGTCCGGAAGTTTTAGTCCAAACTTTTTAAAAGAGGAGTTTCCCATCCCATCCATCCAGGTTGGAGCGTACAGAACGTTTTTTCTGTGCGGATCCAGGCCTAATTTTTCTAATTCCCTGTTTCTGTCGTAGTTTCCTCTGAATATTTCATCTGTCTTTGGATTACCGGTTATGATGCAGTTTTTGTTTTTATTCAATCCCTTTTTCTCAAAATCCTCAAGCATCTTTTTCCCTGAGAGGCAGACGAGGTCATATTTTAAGATTTCCCTGTTTGTGTTGTACGATTTATCACTCGTACCGTGAAATATCTGGACAAACTTAACCCCGTTCTTCTTCAATGATGAAAATTTGCTGTAGTGAAAATCCTGAAGAATCAGTACTTTTGTACTGTTTTCCATGTCTTTTAAAATGTCTTTTAAACTGTCAAAGTACTTTACTCTGATGTCGGGGAAGTCCTCCCGTACTATTTCGTACGTGGATCTGCAATCTGTGTACAGGGTTCCTTTTAAGAGTCTCAGCAGCCCCGTTATATAGCCGATTTGGTGGATGGAACTATCAATATAGAAAGAAAACATTTTAAATCCATTATTTGAATGTTTTGAGGTTTTAAGATATATTATAAAATCAATTAACTTTAGAAAAGGTTTTTATGAACAGAAACTGGCCCCTGATAAGTGTTTGTATTCTGAGTTTTAACAGGCTTGAATATTTGAAGCAGACCCTTGAATCCTTTTTGAATGCCTGTACATACCCTAATCTTGAGTATATAGTTGTTGATAATGGATCAGATATTGAGGTGGTTGAGTATATTGACAGCCTTGATTTTATAACGAAGAAGATCTACAACCATGAAAATATGGGTATGGGTTATGCAATGAATCAGGCCAGAAGGATTGCCGAAGGAGAGTATTTTTTCAATCTTGAGAACGATTGGTTTTTCTTCTACCGCGGTGACTGGATGGAAAGAGGAGTTCTGCTCTTTGAGAAGGATAGGAGAGGGGAATATGTGAAAAAAGTACCCCAGGATTTGCCCCTGGGCCTCGTAAAGTATAAGCTGGGGGCTGGATATGCAAATTACACAAACAATCCCTCATTAATGTGGAGAAAAGCCTATGAAGATGTGGGCGAGTTTCCCCAGTACGGCAGAGAGTTTAAATATGTATCGGAGGATGTCCATAAGATCGAGCCCCATTATATAAAGAGGTTCAGGCAAAAGTACTCATGCACTCTGTCGGAAACCCCCTGTGCCGTTCACATAGGTGGAAACACAACAAATCCAAACTATGGGAATAGAGGAAAGAGGAATTACAGCGAGCTTGATAATCTTCTGAAGGGCAGATGGAGGGATGGAAAGTGGCATATTACATACCATTATATGAAGCTTGGAAACAGGTGGAAGATAAGAAAGGCACTTAAACGCTATAGAAAGTTTGAAAAGAGCAGAGGGGAGCTGGATTGAAACTGGATCTTGCTGTAGTGATTGTCACCTACAATAACAGGAAACTTCTTGATAGATGCCTGAAGAGTGTGCTGGCCTCTTCAGAAAATGTTGAAAAAAATGTGGCTATTACAGTCGTGGATAACGCCTCAAACGACGGCACCGATGAACTATTGGAGAGCAAATACAAAGATCGCATTAATTATATAAGAAATTCGAAAAATTACGGCCTTGCAAAAGCCCTGAATATTGGAATAAAAGAAAACTTAAGTGCAGATTATCTTATGCTTATGAACGATGATGTGGAGCTGTTCAGCGATACCTTAAAAAAGATGCTGGAGAGGCTGGAGGAAAATAGAGATGTGTATGGAATTCCGGCCAGATTGATCTATCCTGATGGAACACCCCAGCGGATGAAACTTAAGATAGTCGGGGTGAATAAAAGCATTCCCGAGGAGGTAAGAGTGGTTAGCTTTGCCGGAACAACGGCATGCATGTACAGATCCGAGGCGTTCAGGATTGTGGGGTTTTTTGATGAATTCTACTTCTTTTACAATGAAGACCTGGATTTTTCCATCAGGGCGAAGAGAAAAGGTGTAAAGTTTTTATTTGATCCGTCTATAAAGGTGATACACCACAGAAAAAAGGGCAGGGTGAAAGCAGAAAAGGAAATTAAGCCATATTTTTATGCTACTGATTACTATTTTTACAGGAAAAACTTTGGCCGTCTTTTTTCTTCTGTATACCTGTTAATGGCCTTCTACCATATAAAGAGACATATAAAACTGTATAAAAAAAACTCGGATGATGTTAAACTTAGTATGCTTAATGAGGCTAAAGAAAAGTTATTTCAAACGATAAAGAATTACAGAAGGCTGGTAAAAGGTGTTTAGACGGCTTTTTGGCTCAATGCTTTTGAAAAGGGCTGTGAACCTGCACGATAACTGGAAATATTTTAAAGAGGAGGTAGAGAGGGTAAGGCAGGAGAAGAACAGAGTGGTAATAGCTCTGATAGGAGCCCCCGGTTCCGGAAAAAGCAGTTTTGTTAGAAAACTGATCAACAAAAATATAGAAAATCTATATGTTATAGATGATTTAAAGGACATGTACGGCAGGAGGCTTAGCGTAAACGATGTAAATAGTATAGTTAAAAACTTTAAAGGCGGTGTTCTAATCCTTTCGGACTACAGGGCGGCAGTTTATCTTAAAGATCTGGATATTATTATTGCTGTTGCTGTTTCAGAGGATAAAAGATACAAAAACCTGCGCAGTAGAAAATCCAGGAAAAAGATTTACAGAGGTTTTTTATACAGATACCCTCCCATACCTTTTAGATTCTTTAATAAGCCAATGTTTATCGTATCTTGATCAAGGGGAACATCAAAGGGAAATATCAATGAGGGTATGTATTGATTTAGATGATTATCATACCTCATCGCGGTGGGAATGCAGCGATGTTATTGAAAGGATAATAGAACTTTTCCCGAGGGT
>JALXDB010000393.1 GCA_026990615.1 Spirochaetota bacterium | reverse complement strand
GTTTATAATTTTGATGCATTATCAGGGCGTGGCTCTACAATGCTCTATCATTCTTTTATGCCCATTTTCTATATAAAATGAAAGATGAAGTTGGTTTGATGCATCTTTAATTTTAGAGCATATAAAAGAGGATAAACATAAAAGACCTGCCTTAAAATTAATTCCTCATTTATCTACTCTGAAAAGTTTTCACCTGGTAAGTGGTTTTTATTTTCGATTCAATATTCTATAAAGGATTTTGTATGAAAAAATCAGCAGGTCAACTTATACCGGGTTCTTTTTCTAGTGTGATTTTTTACCCCGCTTTTATACTAATTTTCTTGCTTATAGTATTTATCCAGATTGGTGAAGCATCCGAGTTTGAGGAAAGCATTATCGATAACAGAACCAGTTATTACCTTAAAAATCTTGAATTGAACCTTGAAAACTACTCAAAATCTTTAATTTATGATGATTTTGACAAAAGAGCCAAGATTATTTTTAAAAGGTTCAACAATTCGTTTATCAGGGAGCTTCAAAATCTGGATTATTACTATGAGGATTTTTCGGATACTGAGAGAATTAAAGCCAAAAGAAAATGGGAGCAGGAATCCCGGAAAGTTATTTTAAAGGCGAAGGCCAAATTACTGGTAAAGAATGCCATATCCAATATACATGAAAGTAAAACCAACGATGATGAGAGATTTAAAAAAAGCCTTTCAGATCTCTACAACGAGCTACTTGCAAGATTTTCAAACTTAGATGAAAATGGCCGGCTTCCCTTATTTAATAATTACCGTGAAAAATCAAAGGAGATTGCTAAAGCCGAAGTCAAAAACTATAACCATTGGTTGAATGAGGAGTTTGGCAAAAAGGAAAATGAGATTATTAATAAATACTCGGGGATATTAAACATTGATGATATTAAGGCTTGGTTTGATATAGAAAAAGAGTCAGCATCCTACATGAATAAACTTAATATTGCCAAGCTACTCGCTGTCGATGTGAATAGAAGATTCACTGATGTTTTAGTTGATGAGGATTCACTCCGCAGTCAAATGGAAAAAGCCCATGCCAAAAAGGTCTCAAAAGAGATAGAGAAAAGAGTCAATGAAGAGCTTGATGTTTCAGTAAGGGATAAACTTGATAATCTCATGTCTTCAGGTGGTATCTCGGAAAAAGAAAGGGCTTTGTTAAGCAGCAAATTGAAGGGGATTTACAACGAAGGAGTAAAAATCTGGGCGGAGGCTGCATCAAGGCTTGTTAAAGAGGAGGCGAACTGGTTTAAGAATTACGATACTGTTTACGGTGATGGGAATAAAGCATGGGCCGAGGCGTTAAAGGAGCTTAATTCAAAGAGAAATGCATGGATCGAGGAGTACTCTAAAAGAGTGGGGCTTGCCCTCTCGGAGTGGGATGAAGTACTTGAAGATATGCATATAAGCCGGGATGAAATTACCAGCAAGCTGAACAATTATATAAGGGACAGGGAAACGGGCTTTAATTCCTATTTGAACAACCTCAGCCTTGTTATGGAAAAAGGCAGGGACAGAGTAGGAGAGATCGATGGATATAAGCAGGAGATAGACCTCATGCTGCAGCATATGCTTGATCCAATCTCCGGTAAAAAATTATCCATAGATGAGGCGAAGTACTATGCTAATTTAATTAAGAGCTACAAAAATAACAAAGATGCCTTCTATCAGCACAATCGATATGGATTGGATAGAATATTTGGCCTAAAATGGAACCATATAAGAATATCGGACGCCTGGAAACAGGATAGAATTATCGGAGATACTACATACCATTTTCTTGGAACATCTCCGATTAAAAATGGTTTCAGGCTGTACGTTGGAGCTGAAGCGTATGTCAGAAGGTATAAATATGAACTTAAATTAGCTCACCTTTTTAAAGGAGTAATTTTTAAAGTTGACAAAGAAGGTGTTGAAAAACGTTATTATTCGATAGATTACACCCATAATGAAAATGGAGAATGGAAGAAGGTTGGTGGCAGGGTAAGAAAAAGCAACAGTAGAACAGTAAAGAACAGGCCGGATTTAAAGGCAATAAGCTGTGATCTTTCAAGATACCTCGATATAATAGAGACCTTAAACCGTGATAAGATTTCTCTTTTAAGCTCTATTGAAGATGCTCAGGCGGATGTAGTGGATCAAATTAGTAAAAATGGAAGCATTTTTGAAAATAGAGTTTTTACGGATGAAAAGTCTTTTAAAGAGTATTTTTTTGGGTCAGATGAAGCGAACTTTTTGCAAAATGATATAGATAGAGAGATATACAGGAGCTTTTATAACGGAGAGTTCTGGAAAAGCCAGTCGGAGATAATAGAAAACACACTTTCGTACGTTTTTGTCAGATCCGATAGGGAAGAGGCCTCTGAAACCATTGAACAATACGAAACTGCGAAAGAGAATTACAACCGGGCTGTTGACAGGTATCAGGCTTTATTAAAGGGGGAGTTTGAAGATGGTCGTCTTATAAATGACGGGCTTGCCCAGATTCAGGGAGAGATAACAGAGGTTACCAATCAAATTGAAGAAAGCAAAGGGGAGCTTGCCCAAAAAGAGGAAGAGCTTAGGGCGTTAATCTCAAAACTATCTTCATTGAAGCTGGCACAGGCAGAAAGAGGGCTTTTACTGTCGGCGGTAGTTGATCAGGTTAACTCTGCCTTTATACAGAAGAATCAATACCTGAAGAGGATAATGGGTAGTAATGAAGAAGATAGGGAGCGTACATATGGAAGCCTTTTAAAAAGTTCCATTGCCACCAACAACAATTACCTGAACAGGCTTAAGTATGATTTTTTTGATACTGATAATAAAAGCTCATATGTATCTGTAAAAAAGTACTCCGATGTCTTTAACAGTATATTAAAAAGCGCCCCTGTGGTTTTCTTCAACGGCGAAAATGATGAGTTCGATATTTCGAAGATCAGCGAGTTTAATAAATCCATAACCGGGTATCTTAATAGCCTACCACATGAGCCGGCTTACAGTACGATAAGATTATACCTTGCAAATATAAATAAAAAGATCTCTGGCCTTCTGGAGAATCATAGTAGTTCACCTCCCGAAAATATTATAAAAGATTTTGACTTAAGCATTGTATCCGTCCTTTATGGCATAGAAGAAGAGTTTAGTATTAAAATAGACTCATTTGAAAAGGCATATTTAGCGATTTTTCAGAATGTTTGGCAGCCTAAAAGCTTTTTAGGAACCCTAAAGGTTAAATATTACTCCGCTGTGCTTCATGACCTTATAAATGATATCGATAGCAGAAATGGAGTCTTTCAGAATTTTAGAATCAATGACTTTCCGGGATTAATGCAGTATCTGAAAAAAAATGCGGCCGCTGGCTCAGGTGAAGGCTCTAAAGAATCAGAACCACCGGATATCATTGAAATATCAGTAGTGAACTTGAACAATTTAATTAAGGGCTATATCGAAAAATTGGCATCAGAAAAGATTAACGATTTTAAAATAGATTTTAAAGAAAGTAATTGGAAAGAGGGAGTAGAAGGGCTTCTTAAAAAGGTCGGATATTTAAATACTGTAAGCAGTATTTTAAATGAATCTCTCGAGGAGGTGATGAAGAGTAAAAAAGAGACCTCGCATGCTGGTATTAATGATAACAGCATAATGGTAAATATTGATCAGTTTGAAAAAGCTATAGGTGAAATTATTGAAAAAAAGAGAGGTAATTTTAATAAAGTCTCAATCCTCCTTGACGAGTATGCCAAAAACCTCGATTCAATTGATGATGCCTCAGGGGCTGGGATTCCGGAAAATTTCCGCTTTATTCTATCTGAAATAAGAGATAAAGATGTGGAGTCCTTTTTAATAATTAAAGAGTTGTATGATGATCTGTTCAATGGCGAAGGTCAAAAGTTAATTGATGAAGTAACCGCTAACCTAAAATTAAATAAATATAGAGAAAGCCTCTTAATAAAAAATGAAATAGAAAAATACAATAGGTTTTATTCTGCCGGTGTCTTCTCCAGCCCCGAAGTTAATACCAATTTTGCTAAAAATCTTTCTGCTGCAAAGTCTACTGTTTTAGATATTTTCAAT
>JALXDB010000392.1 GCA_026990615.1 Spirochaetota bacterium | reverse complement strand
GCACGATGCAATATTAAACATCAGGGGATTAAATATTGTAGGGTTTGACGTTGTTGAACTATCACCCCCCTGCGATCCTTCAGGAATATCATCTGTTACAGCGGCTTTCTTTATTCGAGAGCTTCTTCTACTTATCTAAACTCAAGATTATACCCGGCGGAAATCAACTGTATGCGCTTTTTCTTCCATAACTGAAAAGAGATCAACCCCTTTTGTGAGGAATTCAGGTTTTCTGTACCTCAGCTCTCTCTATTAAACTTGTATTAAGCAGGTAGAACTTTTAAAACTTGAACCTGATCTATTCTTTAATCTTCTTCCACCTTGTACCATCTTTTGTATCTTCAAGAACTATACCCATATCAAGAAGCTTAGCCCTTATCTCGTCGGCCTTCTTAAAGTCCTTTTTCTTTCTGGCTTCAGCCCTCTCCTGGATTAATTTTTCAATTTCCTCGGGTAGTATATCCCGTTCAAACTTAAAAAATCCAAGGACAGAATCAACAGACTTCATAAAATTCAAAACAGCCTCAGCATCTTCATAGTGTACGCTTGATTTATCAATTAAAACATTAATCTTTCTGATAAGCTCTGAAATGCCCGCAAGAGAGCGTGAGATATTCAAATCATCCTCCATCCCCGCCTCAAACTCTCTTCTGGATTCATCGATGATTGATAAAACTCTCTCTTCAGGCTTAGAATTACGCCTGCCCTGCTTATCCATAACATCCATCAATCTCAGTATAAAATCATCATACCTACTCAAAGCAGACTCGGCCTGCTTCAAGGAGTTCTCTGTATAGTTAAGCGGGGCCTTATAATGTGCCGAAAGCAGAAAATACCTGACAACCCTCGGCGAATATTTTTCAAACACCTCACGAAGGGTAAAAAAATTCCCAAGAGATTTGCTCATCTTTTCATTGTCAACATTTAAAAAACCGTTGTGCATCCAGTATCTGGCAAACTTGTAACCCGCCCCTCGCGACTGTGCGATTTCATCTTCATGGTGGGGAAATACAAGGTCCTGTCCTCCGCAGTGTATATCGAACTCTTCGCCGAGATACCTGACGCTCATCGCCGAACATTCAATATGCCAGCCAGGCCTTCCCCTGCCCCAGGGGCTGTCCCAGGATGGTTCGCCCGGCTTTTCAAACTTCCAGAGAGCAAAATCTCCCGGGTTTCTTTTATCCTCGGACACCTCTACTCTCGCTCCCGCTCTTAGTTCTTCAAGGCTCTGTCCGCTCAGTTTGCCGTAATCCGGGAATGTAGAAATATCATAGTAAACCCCATCGGAAGTTGTGTAAGCATGCCCCCTCTCAAATATACGGCTTATGAGATCAATTATCTCGGGTATATGCTCGGTTGGTTTCGGATCGTAATCAGGTTCCAGGATGTTTAACTTTTTATAATCTTCCCTGTAAATCTCTATAAACCTTTCTGTAAGCTCTTTTACGGTTATCCCCTCCCTATTTGCACGTTCAATGGTTTTATCATCTATATCTGTCCAGTTTCTTACAAAAGTTACCTTAAATCCTTTATACAAAAAATATCTTCTAAGCATGTCAAACACTATGGCAGATCTGCCATGGCCTAAATGCCCGTAGTCGTACACTGTCGGACCGCACAGATAAATACCAACCTCTCCCTGTTTTGCAGGTTTAAATTCTACCTTTCCCTTTGACATAGTATCGTGAATTACCATAACAGAAATCTCCTGAAATCATAAATTGACTCAATATTCAATACTCAATATATTAGAGGTGCTAATTTGATTCAAGACAAAAAGGATACTAATCCGGAGGGAATATGAGACAGATAATAATGCAGTACTGCAGGGATATGTGTGCAGGAAGGCTTGCAAGGGGAATTGATCATATCAACAGGGTTTACCATATTGCTAAACAGCTTGCGGATGATTACGATGATGAAATACTGTATGCGGCTACCTACCTCCACGACATAATTTTAGCCGAACCGCATCAACTACAGTCGGCAGAGAAAGCAGAAGCTGTACTTCACGAGGTTGGTTTTGAACCCGATAAGATTAAAAAGGTCAAGGACGCAATATTGAATCATATTCCTGAAGGCAATCCTAAAAGCATCGAGGCCATAATGCTCCATGATGCAGATATTCTGGACTCTCTGGGAATGGTCGGAATAACAAGGCTGGCCATAGGGGCCTTCTTCTGGAAGGGCAGCAAAACAATGGATGAAGTGGTAAAACTAATAAGAGAGTACAAAAAAAGGGCTGAAGAGCATCTAATACTTGACAGGGCAAAAGAAATAGCGAAAAAGAGAATAGAGTTTATGAACAGGGCACTTGACGAACTAGAAAAAGAGATCTCGATAGTTGAAACCGCAAAGTAACCCTATATACATGAAGCAAAAGCTTAATTAAGGCATAGTCCGTGATGCAATCGCCCCTATTGTTTTCCCTATTTCTGTAAATACAGCTATCTGCGACTCCTCTTTAGTCTGGCCTGTACCGCTCTGCTGAAGCACCCAGCTTTTTATCAACTCCGCATCTCCGGTGTTGTACAGATAAACCTCGGCATTCGCTTCAGCTATATAAAAACCTGACAGCTCATCGTAGTTAAGTATTTTAACAAAGCCAAATAGAACCCTTCTGGTTGATTTTCCCGATGTCCTGATAAGCTCCTTGACAACTTCATCTCTTCCCTTTTTATACAGGCGGCTGGGCACTATATCAAGGAGCTTTACATTAAACTTCTTCTCATAAAGTATATTAAACACGGTTGGTGCAACAACCGGCTTCGGAAGCAGAGAACCATCTACATTCAACTGTAAAAAATAAACCGCAGTTTTTATGCGTCTTGCTTTTGTATCCGATTTAAAAGTGAACAGTACCTTTTTACTTTTTACTATCGTTTTGAATTGATTCATTGCGGGTTTAAAGCTATCCGGAATATCCTTCAATCGTTTTAGGTACGGCTCAAGATCAATATATGCCTGTATCTCGTTCCTTTCGCTGGTTTCATAAATTGTATCAATTTTAAAAGATGCAATCCCGTCGTTCCCTGTTCTTGTGCGATAGACCAGATATTTGTATCCTGAACTTTTAATTCTGGGGACTTTATACAAAAATTTTATCGGGACATTCACCTGAGGATGCCTATTACTGCCATCCTCAACATATACAAGAACCTTAAGCGGTTTTGGTAGAGATTCTCCCACCCAGCCGGATTGAGCATCATTTATCTTTTCCATCTTCAATTTCATGGCCAGAAAAGAGGCCTTTGTAATATTCCTGTTAAAAAATATATCCGCTTCATCGAGTTTTAATCCGGCGGCCGCTGCATTTATTCTGTACAGCACAGCATCGAAAAAGTCGTACCTCTTTTCTGCTTCTGCTGCCTTTTCTTCAAGGGTTTCAACCTCCCCATACCTCATCTGAAGTATCGCCTTCAGCCTCTTCTGCTCCTTTTCTATCTGGGCCTTATCATACCTGACAAGAACCCATACCCTGTAGAACTTTGAGCCATCAGGCCTCTGATACTCCTCATAGTAAATTTCTTTTAGTACGGCTCCCTGAAGTCTTGCCTCACCCTTCTCAATCAACTTTGACGATACCTCAAGTTTATACTTTTCCGCATAGTACTTCTCCGTCTGTGTTGACTCTGCGGTAACTTTAACACCGATTGTATTAACCACCTGCCTCAAAGCATCCATCACGGCCTTTTTCTTGCCCTCATCAAGGGTCGATGTATCGGGTGAAGTACCCACAAAAAAGAGATAATTTTTCTTTTCGGGAATCTGGGTAATCCACTCGGGCCTCGATTTACTGGATGCGTAAACGAGTCTCTCCCCGGACCTACGCCTTCCCCTTCCAAGCGCACATCCTGCTAAAATAACGGCAATTGCAAGAACAGTTAAAACTAAAAAGACCCGGTTCGATCTTTTCATTATTCACTTTCTCCTTTTTCCATTGCAGAAATCAATTTTTCAAGCACCGCCTTTTCCTCATCATTTTTAATTCCCTCAAGTACATCTTTCCAAGCCTTATCCCTGGCTTCAAGGTAATTTTTATAGGGCATGCGTCCTCTTTTAACCACCCTGTAATAGTAC
>JALXDB010000391.1 GCA_026990615.1 Spirochaetota bacterium | reverse complement strand
AAATATTAGTTGTTTTAATAACAATATTATAGTATATTTAATACTGTAATAATTCCAGGATTGGAGAAAGTTAATGAAACAAATATTTAAGAAATTAAAAATAGAGAAAAGATATAAAATATTTATCGAAATATTTCTTCCTCTTTTTTTGATAATAACATTCATTTCTGGTTTCACAATAATCAAGTTTATAAATTACAATAAAAAAAAGATAAAACAGATAGAAAAAAAGAGAGTTGATTATATTACTTCAGAACTTACCTCCATTCTGGATATAACGGACAGAAATTTTGAAAATGCAGTAAATAACATCAAAAACTCTAAACTTAAAGAAGATATTGATCAATACGCTCTTCTAAAAGAGCTAATATCAAACTTCGAAAAAAACGACATGTACGACTATTTAAGACTTTACAGTAATAGAGGATCGATTTTTTACAGTTTCTCAGATACAAAAGAGATTAATTCTATAAAACCCCTCTATAGAATCCTTCCATCATCCCCAGGGGCAATAGATTCTATTAAAAAGAAATCTATAAGCGTAGTTGTTCCTTTGTATCCTGAAGGAAAAAATAGATATATCGCACAGGTCGGAATTTCACTTAAAAGGCTTTTTAACAGATCAAATATGAAAATAAGAGAACAAAATTACGGTCGAATCGTAATTGTATCAAATATGAGAATCATATATCTCGAGTCCAAACATAAAAGATTGTCTTTCCTGAATAAAAATTTAAAGGTAAATCTCAGCAACTCTGATCTAAAAGAAATATATTTTTTTCCCTCTGATGTAATTAAAAATAGAAATGGATTGTACATATATTCAACGGTATTTATATCAGGCGATTTTCTAAGTCATGGATACATATTTCACGGTGACTATTCACTACCAGGATTAAAGGGATACAGGCCTGGTAACACAAAATCGTTAAAAATTATATCCTTCATACCCTCACTAAAATTAAACCTGTATCTTACAGTAATTTCATTACCATGGATTATCGCCTATATAGTCCTGATTACCTTTGTTTTCATATTTGCTCTAAGATTCAGCAAAGCTCTGTATATGAAAAAGATTGCGGAACGGGATATCCACAAGTTTAAAACTGTGATAGAAGCTTCAAACTTTGGGCTTGCAATCTGTAATATCAAAGGGGATATTGAGTATATAAATAAATACTTTGCCACTGTCCACGGTTATTCCCCCGAAGAACTAAAAGGAAAAAATCTTACAATCTTTCATACAAAAGAACAGTTAAAGACGGTGGAAAAACTAAACAATCAGTTAATCGAAAAGGGATTTTACAATACAGAAGAGGTCTGGCACAGGGATAGGAGAGGAAACATTTTTCCGATGCTCATGAACGGTATTCTGATCAAGGATGAAGAAAATAATCCCAGATATATAGCTGCCTCGGCCGTTGATATTACAGATTACGTTGAAACAAAAAAACAGCTTTCTCATGAAAAAGAATCATATAAAAAACTGTTCGAGCTGTCCAATGATGCAATCTTCATACATGATCTGAACGGCATAATAAAAGATGTAAATCCACAGGCATGCAGGTTAACGGGGGCCGAAGATAAATCAGAGCTTATTGGAAAAAATATCTATTCTTTTTACATTCTAGAAAAAGAAACCCCACAAACACAGGAAGCCATAAGAAAATTGAAGATTTCCGGTAAAACCAGATTCGAAACTGTAATGAAAAAAATAAAAGGGAATGAAGAGCTATACATAGAGGTAAGTGCTGCTATCATTGATAATAGTACAGGCACTATTCAGCAGATTATAAGAGATCATACGGAAAGGAAAATTATTGAGAAAGCAATCAAAGAAAGTGAAAAGAAATACAAGAGAATTGTAAACAGCCTGATAGATGTTTACTACAGAGCGGATATGAAAGGAAAGCTCGAATATATTTCCCCATCAGTTTTAAACTACTACAGTGCATCCAGCATTGATGAGTTCATAGGAAAAGATATTGCAAAAAATTTCTACCTAGATCCGGAAGATAGAAATAAGTTTTTAGACAAGTTAATAAAACATAAAAAGCTGATTCTCTATCCTCTCACCCTTAAGAAAGAGGATGGGACGCCTATATACGTTGAAACTAACTCGCAGATCATCTACGATGAAAATGGCAACCCTGCTGGAATAGAAGGTATTTTGAGAGATGTAACTTCAAAGGTAAAAATGCAAAGAGAACTGGAAAAAAGTGAGCAAAAATACAGAAATATATTCAACGCTGTAAGTGATGCAATTGCCATTGTAGATCTCGACAATAAGAAGATTATAGATATTAATAGAGAAATGGAAGTAAGGTTTAATTACTCAAGGGATGAGCTTCTAAATATGGATATTAGTAAACTAATGCCTGATGTGGATAAATACAACTACAAGAATTTTATCAAATCAATAAGGGAAACTTTAAACGGGAAAATAAAGAGCTTTGAATGGCTAACAAAAGGGAGAGACAACAAGCTTATGTGGTGCGATATTAGTGCCCAGAATATGAGATACAACGGCGGTGATAATATTCTCATTGTTTCAAGAAACATTGATGAAAGAAAAGAGATAGAAAAGAAGAAAGAAGAATACAACAAAAAACTCGAAGAAGAGGTTAAAAACAGGACAAAGGAGTTAATGGAAATTAACAGAGTTCTATCAAAAGAGATAGCCAAGAGAGAGGAGGCTGAAAAAGAACGCCAAAAAATACTCGAGCAGTTTCTGCAGGCCCAAAAAATGGAGGCAATAGGAAGGCTTGCAGGCGGTGTTGCCCACGATTTCAACAATATACTTACCGTAATAATGGGAAATGCGGAAATTATGCAGATGAAACTTAACAATCAAAATACAAAAAATGAAGAGCTTCAGGAAATTATCAACGCATCGAGGAGGGCTGCTAATCTTACAAGACAGCTTCTACTGTTCAGCAGAAAGCAGGCTATGAATTTCGAAAAGGTAAATATAAATGACCTGGTGTTAAACCTTAAAAAGATGCTAATAAGACTGATTGGTGAGGATACAGAACTTGTCTTTGACCTCGCAGAAGATATAGAACCGATAAAGGGTGATGTTGGACAGATAGAGCAGATTATTCTAAATCTTGTTGTAAATGCAAGGGATGCCATTGGAGAAAATGGAAAGATAGTAATAAAAACAGAGACTACCGACATTATGGATAACAAAATCGTTAATGGTGAACAGATAAAGCCCGGAAGGTATGTAACTCTCTCCGTAGAAGATAACGGCACCGGTATCAAAGACGATATTATTGAAAAGATATTTGAACCCTTTTTTACAACAAAGGAGAAAGGCAAGGGAACCGGTCTGGGACTTTCGGCAGTACATGGGATTGTAACAAGGCACGAAGGATGGATGAAGGTGGATACAAAAATCGGTAAAGGTACAACATTTACCATATATTTTCCGGCTTCCAGAGTAATTTCCGCTAAGAATACAAATATTACGGATAAAACAACGGACAAAATAGGGAACGGTGAAAGAATACTATTCATAGAGGATGAAGATACGGTTAGAAATCTTGTTAAAAAAATTCTAAGCATAAACGGCTACAGAGTGTTTGAAGCAAACAGCAGAGATTCTGCTATAAAACTCTTCGAACAGGAAATGGGTAGATTTGATCTTATTCTAAGCGACATAATACTACCGGAAGGAGATGGTTTGAGTCTTGTCGAAGAACTTTTGGAGAGAAATCCTGATATAGAAGTTATACTTGCAAGCGGGTACACCGACCAGAAAGTTGATTTCGAGAGGATAAGGGAAAAGGGATTCAAGTTTATTCACAAACCTTTTGATATTCAACAGTTGCTTGGAACTATCAGCCAATTGCTTGACAGAAAGCCAGTAGCCACTCGATAAGATGTGATTTTTATGTATTGGGTTGAATGCCGAGTTTTAAATATTAGTATATAATGAATTACACGTTATTTTAATTATATTAAAAACTTATATATTTTTTGAATTAAAATTAAAAACTAGAGATTGCTACTATCAGGAAATTTATCTTTAATTTACGTTTTTATTATACGGGCCTTATTGCTCTATACTTAATTCCCTTACGAGGTTCAGCCA